>JAAYRW010000092.1 GCA_012518555.1 Tissierellia bacterium | reverse complement strand
TACCTACAGAAATTGACAATTTACTTTCTGCTGAAGATTACGAAAAACTATATGAATAAAGGAGAAACTATGGCAAGGTATATAGGAAACACAAATGAAGACAGAGAACAAATGCTTAAAGATATCGGTTATGAAGATATAAATTCTCTGTTCAAAGCGGTTCCGGATTCGGTATTATTAAAGGAAAAATTAAATATACCGGAAGCTTTGTCAGAAATTGAACTTGTAAAAAATATCAAATCATTATCAAAAGAAAATTTGAATACAGATGAGTATGTGTGTTTTTTAGGCGCCGGTGCCTATGATCACCACATACCATCTCCAATAAATCAATTAGTGCTTAGGCAGGAGTTTTATACATCTTATACTCCCTACCAGCCTGAAATCAGCCAGGGAACCTTGCAGGCTATATTCGAATATCAAACAATGATAAGTGAATTAACGGGACTTCCCGTATCCAATGCCTCTATGTATGACGGTGCCTCTGCCTTGGCGGAAGCAGCCCTTATGTCTTGTGAAGCTACCCGGCGAAAAGAAGTATTGATTGCAAGTACAGTACATCCGGAAAGTAGACAAGTTTTAGAAACATATGCAAACTATAGAAATATCACTATAAAAGAAATTGCATATGAAGAGGGACAAGTAAGTATAGATGATTTAAAATCAAAAATAAGCAAGGATACGGCAGCGGTAATAGTTCAAAGTCCAAACTTTTTCGGTATAATCGAAGATGTAGAGGAAATTGCAAATATAGCCCATGAGAATAAAAGTTTATTAACTGTAAGTGCAGACCCTATTTCCTTATCAATTTTAAAAAGTCCAGGAGAAATGGGAGCTGATATTGCAGTAGGCGAAGGCCAATCCTTAGGTAACTCTTTAAGTTTTGGAGGTCCTTACTTAGGATTTATGGCAGTAACAGATAAATTAATGCGTAGAATGCCTGGTAGAGTTGTAGGACAAACTACTGACAAGGAAGGAAGAAGGGGTTTCGTTCTTACCCTTCAAACTAGAGAGCAACATATAAGAAGAGAGAGAGCAACTTCTAATATATGTACCAACCAAGCCTTAAATGCTTTGCAAGCAACTATGTATCTGACATTTATGGGCAAGGAGGGCTTAAGAAAAGTGGCTGAACTATGTCTTAACAAATCTCACTATGCCTATAATGAACTGATTAAAACAGGACAATTTAAAGCTATGTTTAATGCCCCATTCTTTAAAGAATTTGCAGTAGTTAGTGAAAAAACTGTAGATGAATTAAATGAAAAGCTACTTGAAAACAATATAATCGGTGGCTACAAGCTTGAAAAGAACTATCCTGACTTAAAAAATGGATACTTAGTTTCTGTAACAGAAAAGAGAACTAAGGAAGAAATAGATACATTTGTTAGAAAGGCTGGTGAATAATATGCAATTGATATTTGAAATAAGCAAAAAAGGCAGAAAAGCATATTCACTTCCTGAATGCGATGTAGCTCAAATGCCTATTAATGAACTAATAGACGATAAATTCTTAAGAAAAGAAGCGCCAGAACTTCCAGAAGTAAGCGAGCTAGATGCAGTCCGTCACTTCACCCGTATGTCTCAAAGAAACCACGGTGTAGATTCAGGATTCTACCCTCTTGGGTCCTGTACTATGAAGTACAACCCTAAAGTAAACGAAGAAGTGGCAAGATTTGATGGATTTGCAAAAATTCACCCATACCAGCAGGAAGAAACTGTTCAAGGTGCATTAAAACTTATGTATGATTTGGACCATATGCTTTCTGAAATTACAGGCATGGATCAATTTACCCTTCAGCCTGCGGCAGGAGCCCAGGGCGAGCTGGTAGGCTTAATGATAATTAAAGATTATCACTTAAAGAGAAATGATGAAAAGAGAAGGAAGATAGTAGTTCCTGATTCCGCCCACGGAACAAATCCCGCTTCCGCAGCATTGGCAGGATTCGATGTAGTAGAAGTAAAGTCAAATGAAAAAGGTTTAGTTGATATAGAAGCCCTAAAAGCTGTAATGGGAGAGGATATAGCAGGATTCATGCTTACTAACCCAAACACTTTAGGATTATTTGATGAAAATATTTTGGAAATATCTAAAATAGTACATCAGGCCGGAGGCTTAATGTACTATGACGGTGCAAATGCAAATGCAATTTTAGGTATATCAAGACCGGGAGATATGGGATTTGATGTAGTTCATTTAAACTTGCATAAAACATTTAGTACTCCTCATGGCGGTGGAGGACCAGGAGCTGGTCCTGTAGGAGTTAAAAAACATCTTACGGAATTTTTGCCGGTACCGCTAGTAGCTAAAAAGGAAGATAAGTATTACTTGGATTACGACAGACCTCAATCTATAGGTAAGGTTAAATCCGCTTACGGTAATTTTGGAGTATTAGTAAGAGCATACACTTATATTTTAAGTATGGGCCCGGATGGGCTTAGAGAAGTTGCAGAGAATGCAGTTCTAAATGCAAATTACATTCAAAATAAACTTAAGGATAAATACTTCTTACCTTATGATACTGAATGTATGCACGAATGTGTATTCTCAGGATGTTGGCAGAAAGAAGAAAAGGGTGTAACTACTTTAGATATAGCAAAGAGACTGTTAGATTTTGGATTCCATCCTCCTACAATCTACTTCCCTCTAAACGTTGAGGAAGCAATGATGATTGAACCTACAGAATGTGAATCCAAGGAAACATTAGATGAATTTATTTCCGTTATGAGACAAATAGCTGACGAAGCTAAAAACAATCCAGAATTAGTTAAATCGGCGCCTCACACAACTCTTATATCCAGATTAGATGAAACTGCCGCAGCAAGAAAACCTATTTTAAGATATAAGAAATAACATACTATAAGTTATGTTAATATAAAGGACATTCTTTTCAGGAATGTCCCTATTTCTATATGTAAGTATTACAAGATATTATTTTTTTGTTAGTAAAATAAACCTACAGCAAGCATACCAGGAATTAGTGATGCTAATGATATTACTAATGATAAGACAAAGAAATACTTATACCCTTCTTTATGTGTCAGTCCAAAAATAGTCAATATGGTAACAATAGCACCATTATGTGGCAATGTATCTAATCCACAAGTAGCAATACTTGCTAAACGGTGTAGTGCTTCTGGATTTAAATTCAAACTCAAATATTTTGGTAATAAAGCTTCCATAGCAATTGCCAATCCTCCAGAGGCTGAGGCTGTAATACCTGCTAAAGAAGTTACGCCTAATGACCAGGAAACATATGGTGAACCGGGAGTATTGTTTATTATAGCATCTACTATTGTATCAAACCCTTCTACGGAGGCAACTACTGAACCAAAGCCAACAACCGCGCATGTAGCTATTACAGGTAAACCACTGTTTGCAGCTCCTTCGCTTAATGCACCTATAATATTTGGAATATGTTTATACATTAGGACAATACATGAGATAATGCCTAGTGATAATGCGAAAAACACATCAAGGTCAAATATATTTAATGTAACTAGTGTAACGATAATTGGCACAATGGCTAAAACAGGATTAGGTAAATTCGAATCATCTACTGGCTCTACTTTAAGAAGCTCTGGTTTTATGAATCCAATTCCTTGTTTTTGTTTCTTCTTAAGATCCCAAAAGATAAAAGCAAATCCAGCTATAAGGTGAAATAATGAAGCAAAAAGTGAAATTAACCATCCAGCTGTTGAAGATGTGCCCAAATACTGCATAGGCATGACATTATAAATTGTTACGGCTCCTGCCAAATTGTTTGGAATAGCATTTGCCGCCATTACGAATACTGCTAAAGCTGTAGTCCATGGCAAATTTAGTTTCTTGAATATTGGATACATTATAGGCATCATTACATAAACGATAACCCATGTACTTATACCTCCGTATACCAATATTGTAGCAACAAGCCACAAACCGAGAAATAATACCAAGAGATTGTCTTCCCCTGTTATTTTAACGATTGAATTAGAAATAGATTGGGCAGCTCCTGATGCTTCCATAACTTTAGCGAAGACTGCTCCTCCAACTAACATTAAAAAGAACTTACCTGCCCAGTTGCTAAATCCCGTCATATACGCTTCGTAGAAAGTTTCGTACAAAGGGGCACCGGAAAATACAATTACTACTAAACTAGATATAAGTGAGGCAACAATAACATTCCAACCACGTAGAGCTAAAACAATTAATAATATAACACCAAGTAGAATTCCAAAAATACTCATAATTTATACCTCTTTTCTATTATTTTTTTTAGCAACTTTGATGTAAAATGTCAACATAATCGATCTAATTCACATCAAAATTGCATTATTTCTTGTTTTCGTTCAAAGAAACGACATCTTTATCTTATTACTTGTCGTATAACATTTTTATTAAATATTTATTCAAATCAGAAGAAAGTCTTTCCTGTTCATCTTTAGTCCACTTTTGAAATCCTTCATTGGATTTAAAACCTAATTTCCCTTCGTCTTTCAACTTTTCTAATAATGGAGATGGTTCGTGACTATCGCATAAATCGCTTAGAACAGTTTTGTGAATGTTGTATGTTAAATCTAAGCCGACCATATCGGCATTCTCCAATGGTGCCAATTGGGGTAATCGTAAACCAAAAGAATATTTTACTGCATCATCAACTGTTTTAGCATCTGCTATTCCCTGTTCAACAATGTAAACTGCCTCTCTCCACAGTGCATGTTGCATTCTATTTCCTATAAATCCCGGAACATCTTTACGACATAATACAGGTTTTTTACCAACCGCTTCAAAAATATCCATCATTGTTTGAGCGACGTTATCAGTAGTTGCATCAGACTTTATTACTTCAACAAGTGGTATTAAATGAGCGGGATTCCAAAAATGAGTCCCAACAAAACGCTCTCTAAATTTTAAGTTTTTCGAAATTTCCGATGGACTCATAACAGATGAGTTGGTACAGAAAATTGCTTCTTTAGAGCAACGCTCTTCTAAATCCTTGAATACTTTCCTTTTGATATCCATGTCTTCAAATACAGCTTCTATAACAAGATCTGTATTTTTAATAGCTGAATGATCTATATCTGTAGTAAAGTGAATTCTTTTTAAGTGTTTTTCTACTTCTTCTGAAGTTATAATTCCGTTTTCAACTAATTCCCGTGTGTTTCGCCTTATGCCTTCCTTTGGATCCTGTTCTTTTATATCATATAAGGTTACCTCAAACTCAGGATTACTTGCCATTACGTAAGCAATATTTTTGCCCATTAAACCTGCACCAAAAATTAAAACATTTTTTATATTGTACATTTGATTTCATCTCCTTTTAATATGCTAGTGTCAGTATACACTTTTTTATTATTTAATTTATTTTCAACACTTACTTATGTTTTAAACCTAGAATATCTCGAGCCTCATTAGGAGTCGCTACTTCATTTCCGTATTCTTCAATTACTCGTCTTGCTCGTTCTACAAATTGACGGTTGCTTTTTGCCAACTCGTTTTTACTATACATAACATTATCCTCCATGCCCACACGAACATGTCCCCCTAAAGCGACAGTACCGTATAGCATTTCCATAGCATATTTACCAACACCGAAACAACTCCATGTAGAACCAGGAGCTAAACGATCTAAAGTGTCCTTCATAAAAATAAGATCCTTCAAAGTACCTGAGATTCCATTTGCTACACCCATACAAAATTGAAAATGAGCCGGTGTATCTAACACACCTTTTTTGATGTAATAGCTAGCATTCCCGATCATGCCAGGATCGAATACTTCTATTTCTGGTTTAACGCCCCATTTTTTCATATTAGTGCCTAACTCTTCTAAAAATTTGGGGTGGTTTATAAATAAACTACTATGCATCCAATTCATCGAACCACAATCGAAAGAAGCTAATTCTGGTCTGAGTGTTTCTAAATGAGCTTGCCTTGTTTCATCTGTTGCATTCAAGTCCCCTGATGTTGTGAGGTTAAGAACTATGTCGCATTTTTCTCTTATTAAAAATACTGTTTCCTCGAATTTCTCCTTGCTCATTGTTCCTTTACCTTCATCATCTCTCATGTGAAGATGTGCAACTGCAGCTCCAGCTTGGTAGCATTCATAAACATCATCTGCTATTTCCCTTGGTGTTAAAGGAACATTTGGGTTATTTTCTTTTGATGGCCATGCGCCGGTAGGTGCAACTGTAATTATTGTTTTCATTTTTACCTCCAATTAATTTTTATATAATATTGCAAATACACTTATAAATAAAGCAATACTCGTGCCAATATATATGAGAAAACATATTTGCCTTTTTTCCGCTTGATTTCAAAGAAAATCATAGATTCTTTAGTATAATAGTATTTTATTAAAATATCAAACTATAACTTAAGTTATAACTAAGCAAGTGAATACTTAATGGATACAATTACCAAATAAACGCTGATTTTGAACATAACAATCATTTTCCTGGACAAAAATTCGGGTTATAACTTTAGTTATATCGTTATAGCTAAAGTTATAACCCGAATGTCCGTTTTAGTTAATCAATATTTAGTTTTTTGCATTTTTTCCATAAGGCTGGTTGACTTAGTCCTAAAGCTGCTGCTGCTTTGTTAACGGAACCATGTTTTTTTATTGATTTCGTTATAATGTCTTTTTCTAATCGTTCTACTATATCTTTTAATGTTCTGGCGTCTGATTCACTATCTTGGCTGTTTTCCAATTCTAAAATAGAGGCAATGCTGTTATATTTAATTACACCATCATTATTTATAACAACCATTCTTTCTATTAAATTTTCTAATTCTCTTATATTTCCTGGCCATTTATATTCTGTAAGCAAATATATTGCTTCATCTTGAATGATAGCATCTTTACCGTATTTTTTATTGTAATTATCTAGAAATACCTTTGTTAATTTGGGTATCATCTCCTTTCTTTCGCGCAAAGGCTTTACAACAATTGGTACTACATTAAGCCTGTAGTATAAATCTTCTCTAAAGTTGCCTTTTTTTATTTCTTCCTGCAAGTTTCTATTAGTTGAAGCTATCACTCGTATATCTAACACGATTGGTTTGTTACCACCGATTCTTCTAATCTCTTTTGTTTGAAGCACCCTCAATAATTTCGCTTGAAGACTTAATTGCATTTCTCCTATTTCATCAAGAAGTATGGTTCCTCCATTGGCTAGCTCGAATAAACCGATTTTTCCTGTTTTGCTTGCATCTGTAAAAGCTCCTCCCTCATAACCGAAAAGTTCAGATTCTAAGAGTTCTTCAGGAATTGCAGCACAGTTTACTTTTATAAAAGGTTTATTATTTCGTTTACTTCTATGATATATTTCGTCAGCCACAACTTCCTTACCTGTTCCTGATTCACCGGTTATTAATACGGTTACATCGGTAGGGGCTATGGTATTAATCAGTTCCATAGTTTCGTTCATTTGATTGTCAACAACTATATCACTAGAAATCTGCTGTTTTCTCAAATAATTAATTTCTTCGTTTGCTCTCTCTTTGTCTTTATTAAGCTTTGCATTAATTTGTTCCAATTCTTTTAAATCGCTTATATCTCTGTTGTTTATAACCACTAACTTTACATTTCCTTCTTCGTCGAAAATAGGAGAACCAGAAACAAGCACCTCTTTATTGTTTCCTAAAATTTTCCCCAAGGAATTGACAGGCTCTTTTCTTTTTATTACCTCCATGGTTACTGCACCTTTATATAAGCCTTCTTCAGCAATCTCTTTTACGGTTCTTCCTATTAATTTTTCCTCGGGAATTTCCGTATTTCTTAAATAGGCTTTATTTACAAATATGGTTTTGCCAGTACCGTCAGAAATATATATGCCGTCATATAAATTGTCGCTTATTTCTTTAAAATCTAAATAGTTATCCATGAAATCTGCATAAATTACATCAATTTTGTGGCATTTTTTATTGATAGACTCTTTGAATTTTGTATCGATTTCAGTACTTTCAATTATATTTTGAATATCTTTAAATTCTTTATACAACTTAACGATTTTTTGTTCGTCACCCATATTAATTGCTCCTGTCGTTATATTATGTATTAATTCTATCATATATTTTAAAAATTTTGAATGGGCAACTTCTTTCTCAATTTTGTAACTTTATTTTCACTATTTAATATTCCATGAAGAGTGCATAACAGAGTGCGAGGTTTGGGTTAATAATTAATTGACACTATAAATAATTTTTGATAATCTTATATAAAACTATCCAGTTAAAAGGGAGAAACATATGAAGAAATTTGCTGAAGATGCAATCATAAAAATAAAAGAAGAGGTTGGAGATAAAAAGGCTCTTTGTGCTCTATCGGGAGGAGTTGATTCATCTGTTGCGGCAGTCTTAGTACATAAAGCCATAGGTGATAAACTTACATGTGTATTTGTAGATAATGGACTACTAAGAAAAAACGAAAGAGAAGAAGTAGAAAAAGAATTTAGAGATGAATTTCGTATGAATTTAGTAGTAGTAGATGCAGAAACTAGGTTTCTTGAAAAACTAAAAGGTGTAACAGACCCGGAAGAAAAAAGAAAAATAATTGGAGAAGAATTCATCAGAGTATTTGAAGAAGAACAAAAGAAATTAACAGATATAGGGTACTTAATTCAAGGAACTATTAAATCAGATGTAATTGAATCAGGTACAAAGGGTAAAGTAGCAGTAAAAAGTCACCATAATGTAGGCGGACTACCAGATAATATGGACTTTGAACTATTAGAACCCTTAAGAGGACTATACAAGGAAGAGGTAAGGGAATTAGGTAGGCAATTAGGAATTGCTTCAGAAATAGTAGAGAGACAACCATTTCCAGGTCCTGGTCTAGGAGTTAGATGTTTGGGAGAAATTACCAAAGAAAAGCTAGATATATTAAGAGAAGCGGACTATATATTTAGAGATGAAATAAATAAAGCAGGACTAAAGATATGGCAATACTTTGCAACACTACCTAATATCCAATCAGTAGGAGTAGTAGACGGCAAAAGAACATATTGCCACACTATAGCATTAAGAGCAGTGAATTCAGTAGATGGCATGGTTGCAGAATGGGTTAAGATTCCACTGGAACTACTGGAGAAAATATCTACAAGAATTACAGATGAAGTAAAAGAAGTAAACAGAGTCGTTTATGATATAAGTAGTAAACCACCGGCGACCATTGAGTGGGAGTAGTTAAATAAAAAGAGAAAAGCCCGTAAAATAAGGGTTTGCAGGTGGTCAAAAAGACCGACTGGAACTAAATTGGGTAAAAAAGTTTTTAAGAATAATAAGTATAATAGTATCAAGTGGATTGCAAATAGAGACACCATAGAGATCTGAGTAGGATTCTATGGTGTTTTTTGTATCAAAAGAGGTCGAAATCGAC
>JAAYRW010000091.1 GCA_012518555.1 Tissierellia bacterium | reverse complement strand
TCGTTTGCTTGGAGTTCTGGCTATCCAATCATAATATCCGCTCCGTGAAACTTCGAGTGTATGGCACATCTTCTCGATCGGAAATTCGGAGCAGTGTTTTTTGATAAATTGGTATTTTATTTCCGGTCGTTTGTTAGAAGATGGCTGTAGCTTTTTTAAGATCGAGACGGATTCCTCCAACCCTTTATTTCTCTTCCGTTCCGACCTAGGCTCTGCCTCCAAGATCCCTTGCAACGCTGGTTACGGATCTGCCTTCCTGTACTAATCGGACTGCATCCGCTTTAAATTCTTCGGAATAACGATTCCTACGATGACTTAATTTGCGCCCCTCCACAGCTATCATTTTATCTAACTACTGTGTATCCAGCAAATCGAGTATAGGTCATTACTTCTATTTGGTTTTTAAGGAACTTGGCTTCTCCTTTAGTTAGTTCCATCTTTAGATCTTGGATCCAGTCTGTAGTTTGTGGGTAGTAAGGTAGGTTCCAGAAGGGGAAGTTACCTTTTCTGCCTGCTGTTTGATGGTCTTGTTCGTATTCTTCGCCTTTGTTGTCAGTTCTGAATCTTTTTAGGTTTTATTTTTCTTGGTTTAGTTTACAGACAGTATAGGCGTATTTTCGTAGGGAGGGGTTGCCTGCGGTAAAGATCCTAAAACTACGGATGCCTGCCCAGTAGATTTGAGATGGGGTTCTTTTTACCCACTTGCCCCTATTAATGCTTAGGCTGCCTATTGCTCCATCTGCGCCTAATTTGGCAAGTTTTTTACCACATTCATACTCCAAATCATCTAAACGTCTGAGAAAGTTGCCTAGGTTCGTTTCACCTGTTAAGGTTAAATAATATAAGGCGTAAGGAACAATTAAAAAGTATTTGGCTCTGGTCTGAATTGTTGATGTACCGGGAAAGAAAAGGTTTGCGGAACCGTCTCGAATAGGGGAAATACCTAATTCGTCTAAGGTATCGTCTCCCAATAAAAGATCTATAACACTTAATACCTTTTTACGACCTTCTTTTGGATAATTTGGCCAATCTAGTTCCATTATGTGCTCCTTCTAAGTGATTTTAATTTCACTTCTCTCCTCTTCATTATCTCTTTACAAAATATCTATTGCTTTATCTTCTGCATCTGCTATGCTGATGGAAAACTTTCTAAAAGGCGGTTGATGATATTAGGCAGCTTTTGTGCTTCTTCTAGGGAAAATCGAAAAGTTGCTTTACTATGCGTCAAAACGTTTTGATGTATTATGCACTTCATAAAAAAAACGATTGAACGCTCTGCTGTTTGTTGCCAATGCCTATAAGGGCCGTGAAGATAGGTGTCAGCAAGGTTAGGTATCAGAATTTTTCCAACAAAGGTATACCTTCTGTGAAACGCAATAAACGTTTTTTTAGTAAAAACCGCGGCAGCAACAGACTTTGGCTCACGGTTTTAAATTATAAATATAATAGTTCTGGACTTGCCGGAACTATTGGGAAGGATTTCGTCTAGAGATTTAAATAAGCTTACTTTTTAGAACTGGGCAAGAAGGGAATCATCAAACTGGCTAGTTTAGGAATTGTTATTGTTTGCAGGTAGACTTTGCCTGGTCCTTTGATGATGGTGTCAAAGGGTCTCTTCACCTCCAAAAAAGCCTGCCCTAAGTTTCTTTTGGAAATAGATGCTTAGCTCTACCTTCGGTGTTGTACATAAGAATGCTGTTTTTTGGGCAATGATGCTTTCTTCGCTTTTAAGTTCTCTTTTAATGATAGTGCCTGGAAAAGGAGAAGAAAAGGCAGTTTCTGAAGGTCCTTTGGTAGTGTATTGGGACATAAACAGGCTTTCGCCGGTAAACATGCTTCCTAATGCTCCGCCAGTTCCCCCAACTTTTGATTATCCTGTTCCTAGAAGAAAATGTAAGTTATTTGTGAACAATTAAACAGAAGCAGGAACTTGGTGAAAAAGGTAGAAAAAGAATAAGTAAGAAAACTGGAATTAAATCCAAGAAAGCAAAAAGCGCAGGCAGGAGTTTTCCATAATT
>JAAYRW010000090.1 GCA_012518555.1 Tissierellia bacterium | reverse complement strand
TTCCTCTTTGAGTTTATTAAATAGTTTTATCCCTGGTCCCTTAGTCCATTGTCCATCTACCGCATCTTCAGCTCCATATTTCACTTCCCAATAGGACTCAAACCCCCTAAAATGATCGATTCTAAGTACATCAAATAGTTTAAAACTGTATTCAAATCTTTTGACCCACCAACTATATTCATCCTTTTCCATGGCAACCCAATCATAAATTGGATTTCCCCAAAGCTGTCCTTTTATAGAAAAGGCATCGGGAGGACAACCAGATATGGTTATTGGCACCAAGTTTTCATCTAAATTGAATAATTCTGGATTTGCCCATACATCAGAACTATCTTCAGCTACATATATTGGTAGATCTCCAATGATATTTATCCCATTTTCATTTGCATAATTTTTAAGCCTAATCCATTGTTCTGTAAAAAAATACTGTGTAAAAACCCAAAAGTAAATTGAATCCTCATTTTGTTTTTCAAAGTCCTGTACTTCTATAGAATTTATTTTTCTATATTCTTCATCCCAAAGCATCCAGGATCTGTTATCCTGGTATTCCTTTATAGCCATGAATAGGCCAAACTCCCTAAGCCAGTCCCTATTGTCCCTATAGAAATCATTAAGTTCTTCTTTCATAGAGTCTTTAGCTCGCCCATAGGCTATTCTCAAAAGCTCCATCTTGTTTTTATATAACAAACCATAGTCTACCCTGCTAGGATCCCTCCCCAAATCAAAACTGTTGATTTCATCTTTGGTCAAGTATCCCCTTTCAATAAATTCATCTAAATCTATAAAATAGGGATTCCCAGCAAAGGCAGAAAATGATTGGTAGGGGGAGTCACCAAAGCTTGTAATTCCCAAAGGCAATACTTGCCAATTCCTTTGATTTGCTTTTGCTAAAAAATCAACAAATTTATAAGCTTCTTTACCAAAATCTCCAATTCCATATTCACCAGGCAATGAAGATATATGCATTAAAATTCCGCTTGATCGTTTTTTTGCCATATTATTCTCCTCTGATCAAAATTTCTTTATGTTTAATATTGTTTTTAGAGTCAACAATTTTAATATTTATATTTTCTATAGAGGGATTGTCATTATCCACTTTTACATCATAATCCTCTGTCTTTTTAACTATATTTATATTAGTTGAATAGCTTGAATCATAGCTTTTGCCATCATCGTCGTATAGTTCATATATAGCCTCATCATCTACATAGGCTAATATCTCTATGTTTTTCAGATCCAATTCCTTTACATTTTTAGAAGGCTTAACGTAAGGAAGGATTGAGTTCTTCCTTAAAAAGAATTTCAAATCTTCCAGTCCATACCCTATATAGTGAATTCCCTTTTTCCTTATAGTCGTAGTCATATCTTCCTCCAAGAAAGATACCTCTAGCATCTCCTCTGGGAAATATACGTATCTTCCTCTACGATTGGAGTCATATACTGGTGCAAGCATTAACTGATCTCCTAATAGAATTTGGTCTTCTGCTTCTTCAGCTAAAGTTCCCTGAAATTCAAAGGATAAAGGTTTGAACATTAAAGTATAGTTGTTTACAGCCTTCATATATTCTGAATATATATAGGGAATTAGGCTATATCTTGCCTTGATTAAATTTCTAGTATTTTCAAGTACCTCTTCTGTAAAAACATAGGGTTCCTGATTGTTGCAGCCAATAGCAGAATGATTCCTTAACAATGGCGTAAATATGCTTAATTGTAACCATCTAGTCAAAAGCTCTCCATTGCAATTGCCTCCAAAGCCACCAGTATCTGCACCTATATAGAAGAACCCACACATATTTAAGGACGGTAGCATCTTAATATTTTGCTCTAAATGGGACCACCAAGAGGAGTTGTCCCCTGTCCAAATGCCGCCATATCTATGCATTCCAATGGAAGATGCTCTAGATATTAATAAAAACCTCTTGTCCTTTAACAATCTTGTTAAGCCTAAGTTGGCGGATTTAGTCATGTAATAACCGTACAGATTGTGAACTTCGTCGTTAGAAAATCTTTTTCCATCTATTTCATGATAAAAATTCTTATAGTATGAGTCCTTGTTAGCTAGATTTGTAAAATTATCCTTCAATTCAAAATAGGAAAATACATCTAAATCCTTGCCCTTTTGTTCCTGCGCATACTGAATGGCTGCATCTAAAGCTTTTGGTTCATAAAATATAGCTGGCTCATTCATATCATTCCAAAAGCCTTCAATCCCACAGTCCGTTAAGATCTTATATTTAGAACCAAACCACAGTTGAGTTTCTTCCTTCATGAAATCTGGAAAATGGACTTTCCCTGGCCATACTACCCCTTCATAGGGTTTGCCATCTTCATCTTTGCAGAAATGATCTCCTGCAATGCCTTCCTCGTAAATGTGGTAGCCTTTTTCCACCTTCACACCAGCGTCTATTATAGGTACTAGATATAGGCCATCTCTTTTTAAATCCTCTACAAACTCCTTAAAGCCACTAAATCTCTCTTCTGATATAGTAAAATCTTTGAAATCCTCCATATAGTCTAGATCTAGGAAAATCCCCTCTAATGGGATATCGTTCTCCCTAAAGTTTTCGTAGACCTTTCTAACCTCATCCTTATCCTTATATCCCCATCGGCTTTGAAAGTATCCAAAAGCCCATTTAGGCGGAATATAGGACCTGCCGATTATTTCTAAGAACTTCCTTGAAACTTCTTCTGCATCTTTTCCTTCAATTATGTAAATATAAAAATCTTGTCCACAAATTTCAATATTAAGATAATTCTTGTCGTAATATCCCACATCGTATTTAATCCTACTAGGAAAATCGATGAAATATCCCCTGGCTTCCTCTCCTGATATTATAAAAAAATTGTGAGCTGCATATAGCTTAGCCCTATCTTCAATATGCAAAGGTTCGTCGGTACAATAGGATTCATATAGTCTACCTCTCTTGTTGATTCCCCCTAGATTTCCACCAAGGCCAAATACCACATCCTCTGGTAAAAGCTTTAGGGAAATTTTAGCATGCCCCTCTTCAAATCGAATATATAAATCTTCTTCCAATTTTGTTTTTATCTTTGCTTCAACTACAGCCCCAGTCTCTATGGGATGGCCGTATTCAAATACCTTTGTGTCATTTTTTAATTTATATGTTTTCATACCCGTCTCCTCTTGCAATAAATTTGTGCAACCGCTTGCACACCCTTTATATAAAGGATATACTATTTTTTAATATTTGTAAAGCCTTTTTAGGAAAAGGTTTTTATAATTATAATATTCTCTTCACATCTTCCATCATCTTCATTGACAATATTGGTATGGGTCAGCTCCGAATAACTAGTTTTTATGGATCCACTTCTAGATAGCTTCTTTAGTAATACAAAAT
>JAAYRW010000089.1 GCA_012518555.1 Tissierellia bacterium | reverse complement strand
CAAGCCACAGCAATTTTTCTTAAACATGAAACGTTGGAATGAATAAAGGGATTGCCTTTCATAAGGGTTTTGAATATTACTTTTAGCTGCCACAGAATATAAGTACATGAAATACCTGATGCCAATAGTATTACTTTCGCAAATAAAGCATCAGCTTCAACTATTCCGAAATAACTAAAGAGCCAAGGTGAAGAAAATGGAACCAAAGTACAGCAAATAATTGCAACTATGAACAAAATATCAATACTGATTTTAGTCATATAATGAACAATACTCTTTTGATACATAAAATCCTCCAAAGAACTGTTAATGTATTTTTATTATAGCAGGTATTTCTCGTTTGTCAATAATTATTTATTGTTTTTCGATAATTTCTTATTGACAATTGAAAAAGGCATCATTTGATTTTACTCAAATAATGCCTAATAATTCTATACTATATTACTTTGAACGTAAAGAAGGTTCCCAAGTTATATCATAACTACCGGTTTAATAAGATCTCTTGGTTTATCTTTCATAAGCAATAATGATTCTTCCATGTGCTCAAAACCATTGAACTTATGAGTAAGCATCTTGCTTGTATCAAGACGTCCTGTTTGAATCAAGGATGCAAGTTTTTCCATTCTCAGTCTTCCTCCGGGCATCAAGCCGCCGGCAATTATTTTATGACCCATACCGCATCCCCATTCAGCTCTTGGTATTTTTACATAGTCTCCTGAGCCAAGGTAGTTAACATTACCGATTTTTCCGCCCGGTTTTAGCATGGTAACAGCTTCTATAAAAGTATCAACATTTCCGCCTGCAATAATTACACGGTCAACACCTTTTCCATGAGTTTTTTCCATAATTTGTTCTACAATGCTTCCTTCACGATAGTTAATAATATCCGTAGCACCATATTCTCTTGCAACTTCCGTACAAATTTTTCGAGAGCCGACAGCATACAGATTGGAAGCTCCTTTAAGAGCTGCTCCTGCAACAGCCATTAAGCCTACGGGACCTATTCCAATTACACATACGTCATCTCCAAACTGAACGTCAGCTAATTCTACCCCATGAAAACCGGTAGGAACCATATCGCTTAACATTACTGCTGCCGCTGCATCTATATCATCAGGCAAAAGTGCCATATTTGCATCAGCCTCATTTACATGGAAAAGTTCCGAGAAAACACCGTCTTTAAAGTTAGAGAATTTCCATCCTGCTAACATACCGTTTGAATGCATTGAATAACCGCCTTGAGAAGCAAGTGCACCCCAGTCTGGTGTTATAGCCGGAATTATTACCCTGTCCCCGGGTTTAAAGTCCTTAACTAATGAGCCGACTTCAACAACTTCTCCCACTGCTTCATGACCAAGAATCATGTCACTTCTTTCACCGATTGCACCTTCCCAAACAGTATGTACGTCTGATGTACATGGTGAAACTGCAATAGGTTTAACGATTGCATCCAATGGACCGCATTTTGGTTCAGGTTTTTCAATCCAGCCTGTCTTACCAATTCCTAACATTGCAAAACCTTTCATAAAAAAATCCTCCTAATAATAAAATATTTTATATTCAACGCCCTGGGCATATTGAATATACTACTTAGTTTGCAAGCGTTTTATATCCAATATTAATGATACCTTATTGTTCAACATTTGTCAAACTTTTCCTATTAATATTTTGTAACATTTTTAGCTTTAGTCATGAAAATTTCTGTTACAGAAAGCTCAACTGCTGATTATTATTAAGGATTTTCTTTATGAATGTTTTTCTATGTATTGCAGAAGGACCGTATTCAAGTAAGGCTTCAATATGTTCTTTTGTACCATAGCCTTTATTCTTGTTAAATTTATACTCAGGGTATAATTTATGTAATTCGTCCATTTGGCGGTCACGAGTTACTTTAGCTATTATAGATGCAGCTGCAATTCCGTGACAATTTGCATCTCCGTGAATTATGTTTGTTTGGGGTATGGCAATGCTTAGCTTTTCAGCATCAACAAGAATATAATCAGGAACTATTCTGTTTCCTTCTTTATCTTTAATATTTTCAATGGCTTGTACCATTGCAAGCTTTGTTGCATTTTTAATATTGTATTCATCAACCTCAGCACAGTCTAATTCTCCTATTCCGTATGCCAAAGCAGAATCTGTTATCAAGGTATATAATTGTTCTCTTTTTTTAGCTGTCAGTTTTTTGGAATCATTGACACCTTCTATAAGTAATCCTTTGGGCATAATAATTGCACAGGTTACAACACTGCCTGCTAAGCAGCCTCTGCCAACTTCATCAATGCATGCTATGTAATTATATCCCTTGTCCCAAAGCTCTTGTTCAATTATTAGCATCTTATTACTCCTTTAGTCTTACTCCTGGTTTGCGGGGTTAGGGCATCTCTAATGTTATCTTGCCTAATTTTCCTGCTCTGAAATCGATTAATAATAGATTTGCGACTCTCAGATAGTCTATGTCTCTTTTGTTTGTTAAAAAGCCTTTTTTATATGCTATATTGTCTAAAATGTCTAAGGGTTTCTCCCCTGCCTCAATGCCGTACCTTTCAAGAATTACTTTTTCTTTTCCCATTTGCTGCATTCTTATAACAAATTTAAGAGCAATTTCCTCTAACACCAAGACATCATCTTTTATGGCCCCGGTAAAAGCTAAGTTTAATGCACTTTCTTTGTCATCGAATTTAGGCCATAAGATACCGGGAGTATCTAACAAGTCAATACTTCCAGCTAAATGTATCCACTGTTTGCCTTTTGTAACTCCAGGCATATTGCCTGTTTTAGCACTTTTTCTTTTAGCTAATGAATTAATTAATGTTGATTTTCCTACATTAGGTATACCAACGATCATGGCTTTAATAGTTCTGTTTCGAAATCCTCTTTTTTTGTATCTTTCTACAATTTCTTTAGTAGCTTCTGCAATGGCATTGTTTAATTTGCGTAATTCTTTGTTATTTGTGGAATTGTAAAGGACAGCAGACCAGCCCTTACTTTTGTAGTAATCTTCCCACTTTTTATTCATGTTTGGGTCTGATAAGTCGTATTTATTTAATACTATAAGTCTTTTTTTGTCTCTGAATAATTTATCAAAGTCAGGATTTTTGCTGCTGTAGGGAACTCTTGCATCTACTACTTCAATTATTAGATCAACTAATTTAATGTTTTCTTGCAGTAATTCCTTGGTTTTTTTCATATGTCCCGGATACCAATTTATATTCATACTATACCTCTTTTAACTAATTACTCCTATAGCGGAAAGGGACACACCTTTTTAAAGGAATGTCCCCGTTATGTAAATTGAGGACATGGCCTCAATTTTTTTAATAGTTTCTTAATTCTTTAACTTTAGATGCTTTTCCTGTTCTACCTCTTAAGTAGTACAATTTAGCACGTCTTACTTTACCTTTTCTTACAACTTCGATTTTTTCAATCTTTGGTGAATGAACAGGGAATGTTCTTTCAACTCCAACTCCGTAAGAAATCTTTCTTACTGTGAATGTTGCTCTATTGCTTCCACCTTGTTTTTTAATTACAATACCTTCAAATATCTGAATTCTTTCCCTATTTCCTTCTTTAATTCTAACGTGTACTTTTACAGTATCACCAACATTAAAGGGTGTAACATCACTTTTTAGTTGTTCTAATTCGATTGATTTTATTAAGTCCATTTCTGTACCTCCCTTCGGCTTACTTAGCTATTTATTAAATTTCTGCTCTAATTTCTTAAATTCTTCGATTATACTTTCGTCTTTCACCATATCTGGACGTCTTTTTAAAGTAATTTCTATAGCTTTATATCGACGCCATTCTTCGATATTTTTGTGATGACCGGATAATAATATTTCCGGCACTTCCATGCCCATGTATTTTTCAGGTCTTGTATACTGGGGATATTCAAGCAAGTTATCACTATGAGACTCTTCCAAGGCTGATTCCCCAGAGCCTAATACTCCCGGCAAAAGCCTTCCCACAGCATCTATTATTACCAATGCAGGTAGTTCTCCACTTGTTAAAACATAGTCTCCCACAGATATTTCCTCATGGACATATTTGTCTATTATTCTTTGGTCAATACCTTCATAATGTCCCGGAATAAAAATTATATGTTCCTTATGGGATAGTTCCTTAGCTTTAGTTTGATTGAACAAATTCCCCTTTGGTGATAAGTATATGATGTATGAATTATGCCTTTTTATACTGTCTAAAGCTCTAAACATAGGTTCCGGTCTCAAAAGCATACCGGGACCTCCTCCATAAGGATAATCATCAACTTTTTTATGTTTATCTTGAGAATAGTCTCTAAGATTCACATATTCTATAGAAAACAATTTGTTTTCCACAGCTCTGCCGATAATTCCATTATTTGCATATACTTCTATTAACTCCGGAAATAAAGTTATTATTTCAAATTTCATTCCAGTAATCCTTCGATAACATTTATTATCATTTTTTTATCTCTTACATTTACTTCTTTAACTACTTCTTTAACAGCAGGTATTAAGTAGGATTTTCCCTTGTTTTTTAATTGGTAAACATCATTGGCTCCCGTTTGGTAGATCTCGGTTATCTTACCTATATAATCTCCCTGGTTAGAGTAAACTTCCATTCCTTCTAAGTCAAATAAATAATAGCTGTCTTCAGGAAGTTCTCTTAATTGATCCTCTAATATGGAAATGTATGTGTCCTTAAATAATTGGGCAGTGTTCATATCATTGATATTTTCCAACTGCAAGTATACCATTCCTTTATGGTACCATACTTTGTTGATTTCTCGCTTCTTATGGTCTTTTTCTGTAAAGACGTATTTTAGCTCTTCAAATCTTTCCATATAATCTGTCATTGGCATGCATTTTAGGCCGCCTTTGACGCCGTGAGTGTTTACTATTTTTCCAACTTTAATATAATCCTTCATTTGTTACCTCTGCAGGGATCTACTGAATTATTTCAACAATAACTCTTTTGTTTTCTTTTGTAGCAGCTGCTTTTACAACTGTTCTGATTGCCTTTGCTATTCTGCCTTGTTTCCCTATTACTTTACCCATGTCTTCCGGAGCAACCTTTAGTTCAATTATAAGTGATTGACTGCCTTCTACTTCGTTAACTGTCACCATGTCTGGATTGTCAACGAGTGATTTTGCAATATATTCTACTAATTCACCCATGGTTCACCTCTTATTTGCTTTCATCTCTTTTTTCGTAGATACCGTTATTTTTGAAAAGATAGTTAACTGTATCTGTAGGTTTTGCTCCGTTGTTTAGCCATTTAATTGCACTTTCATCATTGATTTTAACAACCTTTGGCTCAACTACAGGATTGTAATATCCGATTTCCTCTATGAAACGACCGTCTCTTGGAGAACGCGAATCTGCTACTACTATTCTGTAAAATGGTTTCTTTTTTGAACCCATTCTTTTTAATCTGATTTTAACTGACATATTGTCACCTCCTTAAATTTAATGTCTACATGGTAGGGGTCAACACACCTCTTTCTTAAGAGTTAGTCCTTGTAGGTCTGAGGAATGTCCCCCCTTATATATGAAAAAGGAATATCCTATTTCTAACTAAAATGGTAGTCTCATGCCACCGAATCCGCCTTTTTTCTTACCCATTCCCATTGTTGAGAATCTTTTCATCATTTTACGCATTTCGTCATATTGCTTTAACAATGCATTTACTCTTTGTACCGTTGTGCCGCTTCCTGCAGCAATTCTTTTTCTTCTACTTCCGTTAATGATTGAAGGATTAATTCTTTCCTTCTTAGTCATTGATTGGATAATAGCTTCTGTATATACTATTTCTTTTTCATCAACTTTCAAGCCTTTTAACTTTTTGTTGCCTCCCAGCCCGGGAATCATTTCTAAAAGTTCATCTAAAGGTCCCATGTTTTTCATTTGTTGAAGTTGTGCTAAAAAATCTTCTAAATCGAAGTCCTGAGTTTTTAATTTCTTTTGAAGCTCCATTGCCTGTTTTTCATCAAAGGCATCTTGAGCTTTTTCTATAATAGATAGCACATCTCCCATTCCAAGAATTCGAGATGCCATTCTGTCAGGATGAAATGTTTCAAGCTGATCCATCTTCTCTCCTACAGACAGAAATTTAATAGGCTTATCAACTACATTTCTAATTGATAGGGCTGCTCCACCTCTGGCATCACCGTCAACCTTTGTAAGTATTACTCCTGTAATATCTAAGTAGGAGTTAAAAGTTTCTGCAACCTTAACTGCATCCTGTCCTGTCATTGCATCTAACAGTAACAGTATTTCATCAGGTTTTACGGTATTTTTTATTTCAACTAACTCATCCATCAAATCGTCGTCAATATGAAGACGACCTGCAGTATCTATTATTACAACATCATTTCCATGTTTTCTGGCCTGCTTTATTGCTTCCTTGGCTATAGTAAGGGGACTGGTTTTATCTCCCATTTCAAAAACAGGAACATCAACGCTTTGACCTACTACTTGTAATTGCTTAATAGCTGCTGGTCTGTAGACATCACATGCAACTAATAGAGGCCTTTTACCGTCTTTCTTCAATTTTCTTGCAAGTTTTCCTGTAGCCGTTGTCTTACCTGCTCCTTGAAGCCCACACATCATAAAGTAGGTTATATCATTGGGGTTGAATTTGAGCTTACTTTCCCCTTTACCCATTATATTGACAAGTTCTTCATGAACTATTTTTACAACTTGCTGTCCGGGAGTCAAGCTATCCATTACTTCAGAGCCTAAAGATCTTTCTTTTACACTTTTAATAAAGTCTTTAACCACTTTAAAGTTAACGTCGGCCTCAAGAAGTGATAATCTAACTTCTCTCATGGCAGTGTCAATATCTTTTTCCGTTAACTTTCCCTTGCCTTTAAGTTTTTTTAATGCATTTTGAAGTTTATCAGATAAATTTTCAAACATTGCTTCTACCCTTCATTAATTATTTTTCCGGCTTCATGTTTAATTTCTTCAACAGTATCTTTATATTTTTCATGGTCTATCGATGAAGCTAATTTTATTATATTTTCGGCTGTTTCCATGTATTTAAGGTATTTCTCGTAAAGTTTTATTTTGTCTTCATACTTTGCTAAGTTTTTCTCTGCTCTTTTTAAAGCATGGTGAACCCCTTGCCTGCTGATGTCTAACTCCTCAGCGATTTCAGAAAGACTGTAGTCTAAATTGTAGTAAAGTTCAATTATAGTCGCATGATTGTCTTTAAGTAAATTCCCATAAAAATCATACAGAATACTATATATTAAGTTTTTTCCTGACATATCTACCTCTGTAAAGCATTTTGCTTGACAGTGAATTCTACCCCATTATAAGAAATTTGTCAATAGTTTTTTTGAAATTATTCAAAAATTGCATCTACAAAGTCTTGGGCCTTAAAATCTTGTAAATCGTCTATCTGTTCTCCAACTCCTACGTATTTGATTGGTATTTTTAATTCGTTTACAATTGGAAATGCTATACCGCCTTTTGCAGTGCCGTCTAATTTAGTTAGAATCATGCCGTTTATATTTGCTGCTTCCTTAAATAATTTAGCCTGAACTATACCATTTTGTCCGGTAGTAGCATCTATTACTAAGTAGACGTCAATATGGGCCTCGCTAAATTCTTTGTCTAATATTTTGAAAATTTTACTTAACTCGTTCATAAGGTTTTTCTTGTTGTGAAGTCTCCCGGCTGTATCGCATATTAAAACGTCTGACTTCCTTGCTTTAGCAGCCTGTATGGCATCAAAAACTACAGCTCCCGGATCTGAGCCTTGTTCTGAAGCAATTATATCAACTCCTGCCCTAGTGCACCATTCTTTCAGTTGTTCAACTGCTGCCGCTCTAAAGGTATCAGCAGCTGCAACTATTACTTTCTTGCCAGATTGTTTCAATCTATAGGCAATTTTTCCTATAGAAGTTGTTTTACCTACTCCGTTAACTCCAACCACTAATATTACCCTTTGCTTGTCGGTAACAGTTTCTTCTTGATTTTCTTCTAATAAATTCACTAAGTATTCTTTTATTACATTTTTAATTTCTAAAGTATCTTCTAATTTTCTCTTTTTAGTTTCTTCCTTTATATAATCGATAATATCCATGGTAGTTTCAACACCCATGTCGGAAGTAATAAGCACTTCTTCTAATTCATCTAAAAAATCATCGTCTATTTTTTTATACTGAAAAATAACACTTTCAATTTGTTCTGTTAGGTTTTGTTTAGTTTTCGATAAACCTTCCTTTAATTTGGCAAAGAAGCCCTTTCTTTCTTTGTTCATTTTTTCCTCCTAATAATGAGATTCTATACCGCGTCAGCCAGTTTCAATGAAACTAATTTTGTAACTCCCTTTTCTTCCATAGTTGCACCATACAAAGTGTCTGCATATTCCATAGTTCCTTTTCTATGGGTTATTACGATAAATTGGGTTTCTTTAGAAAATTCTTTTAAATATTGAGAAAATCTATAAATATTTAATTCATCTAAAGCAGCTTCAATTTCATCTAGTACACAAAAAGGTGTAGGCTTAGTTTTTAAAATTGAGAATAGCAGGGCAATTGCTGTAAGTGCCTTTTCTCCTCCAGATAAAAGCGATATTTTGCTTAACTTTTTACCAGGTGGTTGTACAGCAATTTCTATATCACTGTTTAAAGCATCTTCCTCATTCTCTAAGTATATATCCCCACTTCCACCATTGAAAAGCTTTTTGAATACTTGGCTAAATTTCGCCCTTATATTTGCAAATTCTTCAAGGAATTTTTCTTTCATTTGTACTTCTAATTGTTGAATTACTTCATTAAGTTGGTCCATAGCATTTATTAGGTCATCTTGTTGTTTTGTTAAAAAGTCATAGCGTTCCTTTACTTCCTTATATTCTTCAATTGAGTCTAAATTAATATTTCCTAATCCTTTTATAGCTCTTTTGCAGGAATTCACTTCATTATAAAGTTTGTTTTGACTTATGCTGCTATCCTTATATTTTAAAGCCATTGCATAGTTTAATTCATAGTCTTCCCACAGTTTGGAAGAAATATCTTCTATTTTTGAACTTACTCTTTCAATTTTAAGGTTTAATTTCATTTCTTCATCAAGAACTTCAGTTATTGACTTATTGACACTGTTAATTTTATTTTGATATTCATAAATTTCATCTTGATTGTTTTTAAGGGTTTCTTTCTCCTTTAGGAAACTTTCAGTCAATCTTTTAATTTCTTCAGCTAAAAGATCTGATTTTTCACTATATTCTAGGATTACTTTTTCTGATGTAGCAATTTCATTAGCTATAGAAGATAAGTTTTCTTCTTTTAAGAATTTAGTTTTTTCATTTCTTTCTATTTCCATTTGAATATTATTAAGCTTTTCTTCTACTATTTTAATATTTTGTGTACCTTCAGAGACTGTGTCTCTCTGTTTTAAAATTGTATTATTGTATTCATCATATTTTAATTTATTTTCATTATTTTCAGCTATGTATTTTTCAATACTTCTTTCTTTATCTTCTATCAATAACTTAAGCTTAGAGATGTCTCTTTCAATTTTACTTTCTTCTTCTATATACTTATCTCTTTCCTCTTCAATAAATTGAATTTCTTCTTTGAATTTATTTATTGCAGATGATGTTTTTTCATTTTGCTCCCTTAACATATTTAACTTTGAGCTATTCATTTGGAAGTGATTGTTTTTTTCGTTAATTAAGGATTTTGTTTCATCAATTTTAGCACTGTAATTTTTAATTGTATTTATTAACTGGCTTAAAGAATTATTTTTTTCTTTCAATTTTATAGAACACTTTTCCGAAAAAACTTTTAGTTCTTCTATTTCTCTTTTTCTTCCCAATAGATTCTGATTGCTAGCTATATGTCCTCCCGTAACAGAGCCTCCGGCATTTATTACATCTCCTTGAAGGGTTACGATTTTAACAGTTCTTAATTTTTTAGATATTTTAAATCCATTGTTCAGCTTGTCCACTATTAGGATTCTACCAAGAAGATTCTTTATTACATTTTCGAACTTAGGATCTGTACTTACTAATTTATCTGCTGTGCTTATGACACATTTTTCCTTTAACACTTCCCTTTCAAGATTGTTTAAAGTTCTTTCCTGCAGCATATTGATAGGAAGAAATGTTATTCTCCCAATTTTGTTTTTCTTTAAATATTCAATTATTTCTTCTGCTTCATTATCAGTATTTACTATTATATTTTGGATGGCAGAGCCTAAAGCTATTTCTATTGCCCTTTCATATTGCTTTTCCGTCTTTATTACATCAGCTACGGTACCTAGTATTGAATTCTTCAACATAGGTTCCCTATCCTTATTATTCATTAAAACCTTTATACTTTTGTAGTAGCCATCATAGTAAGCTTCCATATTGGAGAGAATTTTAACTTTTGATTGGGCACTGCCTAACTGCTCATTAAGCCGGGATATTTCATTACTTAATGATTCTTTAGCCTTTTCTGCCTTAGTTAACTGTTCTGTTATATTAAGTAATTCTGTCTTTTTTTCTGACAATATAGAGCTTGTTTCTTCCTGTTCTTTCTGGATTTCTTCTATTGTTTCAATTCTTTTTCGTCTTTCCTCTTCTTCTACTTCAACTTCTTTAGATAAATAATTAATTCTGTCATTATAATTAATTATCAGTGATTCTATAGTTTTTTTATCAGAGTTATTTTTATTGATCTCCTTATGGATTTCAAAGAGTTCATTTTTATATTCTTCTATTTTCTCTACAATTTTTTCAATTTCAGCTTTATACTCTTGAATTTCCGCATTCATAGAATTGAATTTTTCAGTATTTATACTAAATATTTCATTTAATTTCTGCTTTTCCTCAACTAAGGTATTAATATTTTCCTCTAATTCTAAATTTCTACCTTCTAAAGCCTTAATTTCTTCTTGCACATTTAAAATATTTGAATCGTAGAGATTTTTTTTCTCTTTATGTACTTGGCAAAGTCTTTGATAGTTTTCTAATTCTTTATTTTTTGATTCCTTTATTACTTCCTTTTCATTGATTGTATTTTGAAGTTGGTTTATTTTTTCTTTTTGATTTTCAATTAATGTAGAATAATTGTCCCTTCTTTTTTGAAAATTCGTTTTTTCTTCTATTAAAATATTTCTTTGGTTTTCAAGGGCTTTAAGCTGTTCTTGGTGTTTTTCGTAATTGTGAGCTAAGTAATTTAACTCATATTTTTTTAACTTATCTTTTAATTCTAAAAACTTTTTTGCTTTATCACTTTGTTCTTTAAGAGGTTCAATTCTTTCATTAAGTTCATAGATAATATCTTCAACTCTGTCTAAGTTATTTTTAGTTTTTTCTAATTTTCTTTCAGACTCTTCTTTTCGTGTTTTATATTTTACAATTCCTGCTGCCTCTTCGAAGACTTGTCTTCGTACATCAGAATTAGGACTTAAAATTTCTTCCACCCTACCCTGTCCTATAAATGAATAGCCTTCTCTACCTATTCCTGTATCCATAAACAATTCTTTAATATCTTTCAGCCTACATTGCTGTTTATTTATGTAGTATTCACTTTCTCCGGTTTTATATAATTTCCTGCTAATGCTTACTTCCTTATATTCTAAAGGTATCTCTCCCGATTCATTATTAAACAGAAGTCGAACTTCAGCATAGCCTAGGGGAAGGCGCTTTTCAGTTCCTGCAAAGATAACGTCGTCCATTTTGCCACCTCGAAGGTTTTTGGCACTTTGTTCTCCCAAAACCCACTTAATGGCATCGGAAATGTTGCTTTTTCCGCTGCCATTAGGACCTACGATGGCTGTAATGCCTTTTTCAACTTCAATTTCAGTTTTATCTGCAAAAGACTTAAATCCGTTTACATATATCTTTTTTAAATACATATTTTTCCCTCTGCTAAATCCAGATAGTTTTGAAATATTTCATCCTTATGGATAGTGGTTACTTTATCTAAATAATATAGTTCAATTATATCTTTAGGTGTTTTTTTAAAGGATACTTTCTTAACTGAAAATATTTCTTTCAGCCTATTAATATTCCTCTTTTTATGACCTGCTAGGTAGCTTATTAGGATTTCCTTAGCGGCTATTACAATTTCTTTGTCTTTTAAATCCCTTCCTTTTAACTTAGAAACTATGGAAGTTAAATATAGTTTTTCTTCAACTAATTGTCTAAAGGAAGGATGAAAGGGACCTGCTACAACATCCTTATTTTCATTTATTGTATCAGAATTTTGAAGTCCTATCCTAATAACATTTATATTATTTACCTTATAGAGACTGTAAATATAGGCAGTTCGTTCTACTGCTTCTTCTAAATTAAGGGGTTGATAGATACCATCGGTATGCATCTTAAGTAATTCCGTATCCTTAATTATTAAAGTAGGATAAATCCTTACAATATCCGGTTTCATGGTAATTGATTCAAGACAGGTCTTTATGTCTTTTTCCCTGTTACTTCCTGGAAGTCCCGGCATTATTTGATGTCCTAAAACAAAGCCATGATCCTTAATGAGCTGGCTTGCATTTAGAGATTGTTGTTTTGTGTGACCTCTATTAGACAATTTTAAAACTTGGTCGTCTAAACTTTGAATTCCCAATTCAATTATATCCATTCCGTATTTCTTTTGCAGCTGCAATATTTCGACATTTATTGAATCCGGTCTAGTAGAACATCTTATGCGGTTAACAATTCCTAAGTCTTTGTAGTATTTGGCAACAGTTAACAGCTCTTCTTGAATGTTTTTATCTATTGCCGTAAATGAACCACCGAAAAAGGCAATTTCTGTATAAGTATTGCTATCGATGGTTTTTATATATTCTTCAACGATCTTACTGACATATTCTTTATTAATTGTTGACCTATGATGGCCTGTTATCTTTCTTTGATTACAAAATACACAGTCATTGGGACATCCAATATGGGGTACAAATATAGGTATAATTTTAATTTTCTTATCCATTTAGCTGACCTTCTGCATAAAGTGCATTTTTAGCTGCATTTTGTTCGGCAATTTTCTTACTTTTTCCTGAACCCTTTCCTACTATTTTCTTATTTACAACTACATTTACATGAAACATCTTTTCGTGGTCGGGACCTTCTTCCTTAGTTACAATATACCCGATTTTACAGCTTTGACTTTTACCCTGGTAATATTCCTGTAGATAAGATTTAAAATCTGTAACTATTTTACCTTTCACTGCCAGTTTAATATATTTTGTTAAGTTTTCTAAAACAAACTTTTCAGCCTCTTTGTAGCCTCCGTCTAAGTAAATAGCAGCTATAACTGCTTCTACTGCATCGGCCAAGATAGATTTTCTTTCTCTACCTCCGGATGCTTCTTCGCCCTTACCTAGTAATAGATATTTTCCTAAATCTAAATCTGCTGCTACTAAACTTAAGGTATCTTCACAAACTACTTGAGATCTTAGTTTAGTTAAATCTCCTTCTGGATATTTAGGAAATTGGTCAAAGATATAACGGCTTACGGCAACGCCGAGAACGGCATCTCCTAAAAATTCTAGTCTTTCGTTGTTTACTTTATTATAAGATCTATCTTCATTAGAATAAGAACTGTGAGTTAAGGATTTTTCTAAAATTTCTTTATTATTAAATTTGTAGTTTATTATTTTTTCAAATTTATCTACTAGCTTTTCATCCATAATTTTTCCTCCAGGCTATAATTGCTTATTACTATAATGAAGTCTTCATTAAAATAATAAATAATTATAATATTAAGGTGCATAGGGACCTTCCTCTTAAGTGCCCCATAAGGTATGGGGATACAGCTCTAAAGCAGGATGTCTTTTGAGGGTGAGCATTAGAGGAAGGTCCCCTACTTTACTTAAAGGAATGCCTCCAGTATAGAGGTATTCCTCTTTTTTACTTCTTGTTTTCTTCAAGATAATTTACAATATCTCCTACTGTTGCAATTTTTTCAATACTTTCATCGTCAACTTCTATATCAAATTCGTCTTCGATGGCCATTACTAATTCAAACAGTGTTATTGAATCTGCTTCTAAGTCGTCTGCAAAGGAAGTGTCCATTGAAATGTCTTCTGGAGCTACGCCAACCTTTTCAGCAACTATATCTCTAATTTTTTCAAACAAATCCTCACCTCCTCATTATACTTTCTTCGATTAATCCACTAACATTGCTTTCGCAGCAAATTTTAGCTTGGCGAATTGCATTTTTTATTGCTTTTGCATCAGAACTACCGTGAGCTTTAATAACAGGTGCTTTAACTCCTAATAGAGGGGCTCCTCCGTGTTCTGAATAATCAAATTTACTTTTGAAATCACTAAGTGCCGGTTTAATTAAGATACCGCCTATTTTTGATCTTGTAGTTGACATAAGGGCTGTTTTTAATCCCTTCATAAGCTCTAAAACAGTGCCCTCCATTGTTTTTAACAACATATTACCCACAAAACCATCACAAACTATTATATCAGTTTTCCCCTGAAGTATGTCTCTAGCTTCAATATTACCGATGAAATTAATATCTAATTTTGAATTTTCCAGCATTTCATAAGTTTCAACGGTTAATTTATCACCTTTGGCTTTCTCTGTACCTATATTAGCTAAGGCTATTTTAGGGTTTTTAATATTCATAACCTTTTTAAGATAAATATCTCCCATTATTGCAAAATCATATAAAAATTCAGGCTTAGAATCTACATTTGCACCGGAATCTATCAAAAGTGTAAATCCTCCCTTCATAGTAGGTATAACAGCACCTATTGCAGGTCTTTCGATACCTTGAATTCTACCTATAAGAAGGGTTCCACCGCTTAATAGAGCTCCTGTGCTTCCTGCTGAAACAATGGCATCAGCTTCCTTATTCTTAACTGCATTCAAGGCCTTTACTAGAGAAGAATCCTTTTTCCTTCTTATGGCAAGTACAGGTTTATCATCATTTGATATTACTTCTTCAGCATTAATGATTTCGATATTATTGAAGTTAGATGTGTTCTTTTCCAAAATCTTTTTTATTTCAATTTCTCTTCCGGAAAGTATAATATTAAGGTTATATTCATCTCTTGCCTGTATACTTCCCATTACGACAGCAACAGGTGCATTATCTCCACCCATTGCATCAATTGCAATTTTCATATCCACCTCTTCTTCTTATGTACTTATAGCATAGTATATATTAGTAATATTTCTTTTGCAATAAAAAAATAGTGCCAAGCACTATTTTTATTCTAGCCTTTACTCTATTTCTAGAGTTTATTACTATTTTATTCAACAGCTACTACTTCTTTACCGTCATAATAACCACAAGCTTTACATACTCTGTGAGGAAGCTTTATTTCATGACATTGTGAACATTCTACAGTATTTGGAGCAGTTAGCTTTGCATTAGCCGCTCTTCTTGAATCTCTTTTGGCTTTGGAAGTTCTTCTCTTAGGTACTGCCATCTCTACACCTCCTTAATTTTTTAACAGGTCTTTTAATTTATCAAAACGAGGATCTGTTAAAGTGTTTTCGCATTGACATTTTTCATAATTAAAATTTACTCCGCAAGTAGGGCATAAACCTTTACAATCTTTACTACATAAAGTCTTCATGGGCATAGACATATAAATTAACTGTTTAATTGCTTCGCCCATTATTACAGTTCTATCTTTAATGACAAACTGTACTTCATCGGATTCTTCATCCTCTTCAGGAACAATCGCTGCTTGGAACTTGTTTTCTATTTTATTTTCAAATTCTTTTAAGCATCTTGCACATTCATCTTCAAATGTATATATAACCGCCCCCGTAAACGAAATCCCATCTCTTAGTTTGAATATTTCTCCTTTGAGTTCTATATTCTCATTAAGATTTGTTCTTGATAAAAATTCTTTATCATCAATTACAAAATTTTCATTTATTTTTAAAGATAAAGCATCAGATGATAAAAATTTGTTTATATCAATTATCATAAATACCACCCTTTTTATTCGCAGAGTTAATTATATGAAAAATAAAAATATTTGTCAAGGAATTTATTTTATTAGCTTTATTTAGTTGCCAATTCCTTAGTATCTCTTGCTATCATTATTTCTTCGTTTGTTGGAATAACGAATACTTTAACTTTTGAGCTGTCTTTTGATACTTCAGCTTCTTTTCCTCTTACACTATTCTTTTCATCGTCTATTTCAACTCCGAGGAATTCTAATCCTTCACATACACCTTTTCTTGCTATAGCTGAATTTTCACCTAAACCGGCAGTAAATACCAGTACATCTAATCCGCCCATTGCTGCAGCGTAAGAACCTATATACTTTTTAACTGTATATGCAAATTTATCTAAAGCTAACTGAGCTCTTTCATTTCCTTCTTCTGCCGCACCTTCAATATCTCTAAAGTCACTACTTACACCGGATAAACCTAGTACTCCGGATTTTTTGTTCATTAATTCATCAACTTCTTCACTAGTAAGATTCTTTTTGTCCATTAAATAAATCACTATTGCAGGGTCTATATCTCCACATCTGGTTCCCATTACAAGACCTTCAAGAGGTGTCATACCCATGCTGGTATCAAAAGATTTACCGTCCTTAATGGCAGTAAGACTTGCACCGTTTCCTAAGTGACATGTAACAATCTTAGTGCCTTCAAGACTTTTACCTGTAAGCTCCGCCACTCTTTCAGAAACATATTTATGTGATGTACCGTGGAAACCATATCTTCTTACTTTCATTTCTTCATAATATTCGTAGGGTAGTGGATATATGAAGGATACAGGTTCCATAGTTTGATGGAAAGCCGTATCGAATACACCTACCATAGGTACATCCGGTAAAAGTTCTTTACATGCTTCTATACCGATTATATTTGGTGGATTATGTAAAGGTGCCAAACTTATACATTCCTTCATTGCTTCAATAACTTCATCATTAATTAAAACTGAATTTGCAAACTTTTCTCCACCATGAACTACTCGGTGTCCTACCGCATCAATTTCATCTAATGATTTAACTGCTCCGTGGTTTGCATCAAGTAATGTTTTCAAAACTAAATTGATTGCATCTTTGTGGTCACTCAAAGTTTCTTCAATTACTACCTTGTCTAGACCTTCTTTTTCGTGTTTTAAAACACTTCCTTCGATTCCTATTCTTTCAACTAATCCCTTAGCTAAGACACTTTCATCATTCATATTAATTAACTGGTATTTTAATGATGAGCTGCCACAGTTAACTACTAATACATTCATAATATTCCTCCATAAGTTTAAAATATATATAAAATCTAAAGATTTTAAGACTAAGTTATTTTATTATTTTACTAAGTTTTTTGTTTTTTAACACAAGTATATGACAATTTGAAATTTCATAATCCCACAATGTCCTACTATCTACTATATTAAGATACAAAAGTATGGATTGAATCACTCCGAAATGAGTAACAATTAATGAATTACTAGGCACACTATCGATAAAAGGCGAAACCCTTCTTATAATGTCTTCATAACCCTCCCCTTGAGGGAAAATATATTCATGTTTGTACTTTATCCATTTTTGACTTTCCTCTTTATATTGTTCCTCAATTTCTTCCCAAGTCATATTTTCAAAAATACCAAAATTTACTTCTGATAAACTCTTTTCAATAATTATGTCCTTTTTATCGAAAGCTATTATGCCAGCTATTATTTCAGCTGTATTTTTAGCCCTTATGAGAGGGCTAGAATAGATTTTACAAATTGTTTTATTATTTAATTTGTTTCCTGCCTTTATTGCCTGCTTTGCTCCTACATCAGACAATTTTACATCTGTAATTCCACTGAATCTTTTCCTAACATTTGCTTCTGATTGACCATGTCGAACTAAGTATAACATAACTACCCCTGTAAAAAAAGTACTAAAATCATAAAAATAATTTGGCTTATTTCCGCAATAAATCCACATGTATCCCCCGTCATGCCAGCTATTTTTTCTTCTATTAAAGTTGAAATGAAATAGGACGAAGCAATTGCTGCAAAAGCTGCTGTAAATATTACTATTCTATTAGGAACTGTTATTGAAAATATAAATATAGTTAACAAATTTGCGAATAATACTTTCGAATCTATATTTTCTATAAAGGCTGTTCCCATACCCTTTGTTTTTTTGGCGTATCTTTTATTCCAACAAGCCACTATAGTACATCCTCTACCTATAACAGGCATCATAAAAACTGTTGAAAAAAAGCTATATGAGAAAAGTATAAATTGAGAAAGGATTATTAATATTAAAGTTATAACCCCAAAGGCTCCTATGTGGGAATCACTCATTATTTCGAATACTTTGTCGCCTGTTCGGCCGGAAAATAAGCCGTCAGAAGTATCTGCGGCGCCGTCTAAGTGGATTCCTCCCGTTATAAGAATGTAAGCTATAGTTAAAATCAATCCTCTTAAAAAGGATATATAGTGATTAAAAATAAGATAAATAACACACAAAAGCAAACCTATTACAGCTCCCATAAGAGTATAAAGATTTAATGCTTTTATAAAACTCTCTTCATCAAATTCAACTTTCTTTCCTATAGGTATGCGAGTGAAAAAAGAAATAAGGATTAAAAATCCTGAGGCCATTTTACCATTTCCCCTTTATGTTTCAGTTTAATTGGCATTCCGGAAAAAATAAAATACATATAATCGGATACTTGGCCGATTTTATTGTTAATTCTTCCGCTTATATCTCTGAAGTAATTACCCATATAGTAGGGTGGAACTACTCCCATACCGGTTTCATTTGAAACTATTATTAGCTTTTTATTATATTGGTTAGATAGATCTATTAATTCTTTAACTTCATTGGCTATTTTTTTCTCAAGTAAATTAACTTCCTCTACCCTACAGTTATCAAAATCTAATTTACTATCTACCATGAAATTCCCTATCATTGTAGTAATACAGTCTAAAAGTATTACTTGAGAATTATTAAATTCATTTTTATTTATTAAGTTTCTGAAAGCAGAATACATCTCCAAGGTCTGCCAAGATGCAGGTCTTTGCTGCCTATGCTTTTTTACCCGGTCAGCCATTGATTGATCAGTTATTACAGCTGTCGCTATGTATAAAACTTTGTCGGAATATTCTTTTGCTTTCAATTCCGCAAATGTACTCTTGCCACTTCTTGAACCGCCAATAACAAATGTCACGCTCATTTTTCCCACCATTTAGTAATTAATTAACATTAACAGAAATATTATAACACTAATATTGCAAAAAAACAAAGAATTTTAATATTTTTATTGGAAAAGAAAAACATCCAATTGCAAAACTAAATTAGACCCCTCCCCTTTTTCATTCAACTGAGTCTATAAAGTTGGACTAAAACAAAGTATACAGACAAAAAGAATAGCAAGCACTAAAACTTGCATTATAAAAAGGGCTAAAAAGCCCTTTTTATTGATCAAAACAGAGTATTAAATTCTTGCTGATTTTGATTATTTAATTGATTAAGCTGCTGCTGATTAAGCTGCTGTATTGTTGGTATTTGAGTTTGTGCTTGCGCTTGAATAATACCCATCTTTTTTTTCGCTTCATTTAATTCAAACTGTCTAACATTGTTAGAAAAATTATAATTTTGATTGGCATTAAAATTGTCCATTGTAATTAATCATCCTTCTCATAATAGTTTTTGCTGTGTCAGCTAACAATATTATCTGCTTTTAATAATTTTATATAGCTGGAAAATTTAAAGGGCTTTTGTCAAAAATTTTTTTTAATTGTCTTATCATGTTAAATGTTGCTTTGAACTAACAGTAATTACTCTGATTAAAAATTTTCTTTAATTTTCTTAATTGATAATGATTATCAATCGCAAAAGTGGGTATATAAGTATTAGCTTATAATAAAAGTTAATATAGATAGGAGAAGATAATATGTTATTTAAATTACCAAAACTTAATTATTCATACGGAGCATTAGAACCTTATATAGACCAAGAAACTATGGAAACACATCATTCCAAACACCATCAAGCCTATATAGATAATCTTAACAAGGCTTTGGAAGGTCATGAAGACCTACAAAAGAAAGATATAGAAGAATTAATTAAAGAATTAGATACTGTAGCGGAAAATATCAAAACAGCCGTAAGAAACAACGGTGGCGGCCATTATAACCACTCCCTCTTCTGGGAATTTCTTTCACCTAATGGAGGCGGAGCTCCAAAAGGCGACCTAGCAAAGAAAATTGACCAGGACTTAGGTGGCTTTGACAAATTTAAAGAGGATTTTAAAAGGGCAGCCTTAGGTCAATTTGGCTCTGGCTGGGCATGGTTAGTTTTGGATAAGGGAAAACTTAGTATAGTTTCCACTCCAAATCAGGATAATCCAATTTCCCAAGGGAAAATACCTCTTTTAGGAATAGACGTATGGGAGCATGCATATTACCTAAAATACAAAAACAAAAGAAACGACTACATTGATTCCTGGTGGAATATAGTAAACTGGGATAAGGTAGAAGAAATCTATAAGAAGAATAAATAAATTTGATGTCAGTCCCTCCCTTAAAATAAAAATTGTAGAAGTTTTAAATAGACTTCTACAATTTTTTGCTTTCTATTATTTAGAAACACTTTATTTATTTAAATGATTAGACAAATACTGTTTGTGTGGTATTATATGTATAATCATTACTTAGAGGGTGGTGGTAGTATGAAAATAACTGGTGTTGTGGCGGAATATAATCCATTTCATGCTGGGCATGAATATCAGCTGAAAAAAGCAAGGGAATTATCGGGATGTGATGGGATTGCCGTTGTAATGAGCGGAAATTATGTTCAGCGAGGGGAACCTGCAATTATAGATAAGTTTAAGCGGGCAGAAGCTGCAATATATGGAGGGGCAGATATTGTTATTGAACTTCCTATGCCCTTTTCATGTCAGAACGCAGAAATCTTTAGTTTTGCAGCTATTAGAGAACTTAGCAAACTACGTATTAATTCCATAAGTTTTGGCTGTGAAAATGATAGACTTGAGCTTCTTAAAAAAATTGCAAATGCCCAATTGCTGCCTGAATTTAATGCAAGAGTAAGAAAGGAAATGAAAAAAGGAATTTCTTACGGAAATGCTATGACTAATTCCCTTAAATCTATATTGGGAGATGCAGAAGCTGTCTACATGCCTAATAATGTTTTGGCTGTAGAATATATCAAAAGTGCCATAAAATTAAATTTAAATATAGATTTCTACCCAGTGAAGCGTTTGGGAATGAACTACAACGATACTGTAATTTCAGAGAGTTTTCACAGTGCAACTGCCATTAGAAAAGGAATTTTGGAAGGAAATTATAGTAATCTTAAACTTACTGAAAAAAGTTTTCAATCTATTGAGGACTTTTATAGCCAACATAAGAAATTTAATACTTTAGATAATTATATTGATTATTTGTACTACAAAATAATTGACTTAGGCAGCTCCTTAGATGAAATCTACGAAGTTAAGGAAGGGTTGGATAATAAGATTCTTGCCAATGTTTTTAAATATAATAATGTTGATGAATTTATAATGTCTCTTAAATCTAAAAGATATACTTATTCAAAAGTTAGAAGGTGTCTTTTAAATATTTTGCTTAGTATAAGTAAATCAGATATAAATACATTTCTATCCCACTCGACAGACTATGTAAAAGTTTTGGCCTTTAACGATAGAGGAAGAGATATAATCAAGTATGCTAAAAATAAGGAAACAAAGGTTGTTAACAGGTATTCTGATTATAAAAAGTATAATTTAAATCCTGAAGAATTGCCTGTTTTTAATCTCACTAAAAAAGCTTCCGACATTTACTATCTACCATTGGAAAACAGGAAAATCAATAGTGAATACAGGGAAAACGCAGTATATATTTCATAAGATAAGCATATAAAACCCCCTTGTACAATAAAATGGATAGGGGGTGTTTTTATGTTAAGAAGAAATATTATTCCTATTACTATTTTATTATTAATTTTATTGTTTATTATGAAACCTAACATGGTATCAGAAGGGGTTTTCCAGGGTGTTAACATATGGGCCTACAACATAGTTCCCTACCTTCTTCCCATGTCTATTTTATCAAATATATTGCTTCAATACAATTTTTTGTACAGACTATCCGATAGACTGTCTTTTATATCCAGCCGTATATTTAACAGCAAGTATGCTCTCATTCCCTACTTTATAAGTTTTGTAGCCGGTTATCCCTCCGGTGCCATGACCGTAAATTCAATGGCCTCTTACAAAAGAATCAATGACCGAGAAGCTAATTCATTAGTTACTTTTACTAATAATTGCAGCTTTCAGTTTATTGCAGGAGCAGTAGCCTTTTCAATGTTGGGAAATATGAATTTATCTTTATATATTGCAGTCCCCCACCTGCTAAGTGCAATTCTTATAGGAATTCTTATGAAGAAGGAAATATATAATCCTTATAAGGTTATTATAAATCAAAAAAGCCTGTCATTTTACAAGGCTTTTAATTCATCAATTTATAAAGCTGTTACTTCCATACTGTCTGTAGGTGGTGTAATAGTAATATTTTCTGTTCTTTCAAACTTTTTCATCAACAGCCTTACTATAACTGAAAAGTTTTTTTCCCTTAATCCAGGATTAAACCATATTATCCATTCAATGACTGTAGGGATCTTGGAAGTAACTAACGGCTGTAGTGCAGTTGCCCTATCAGATCTACCCCTACAAGTAAAATTAATAATTATTAATTTCCTTATAAGTTTCTCCGGTCTTTCAATAGTTTTCCAAACCATGGCAGTTATTAATGATTTTCATTTAGAAGTTAAGAATTATATTTTTTATAAATTTATACAGGCTATAATATCAGTTGTAATATGTATTCTTATGTTAATTATTTTTGAGCTTTGAATTATTGGTGACCGAAACCGAGAGCGTATATTTTTCTTGTTTTTCGCTTGGATGTAAATAATAACTAAATATTACATAATTATTGAAAAATATATCATTACTATGTATAATGTAACTACTTCAGAAAAAGGTGATAAAATGATAAATGTAACTTTAGTAGGTACGGGAGGCATGGTTCCCTTGCCTAACAGGTACTTGGCTTCTTGTCTTATAGAGTACAAGGGAAAATCAATCCTTATTGACTGTGGAGAAGGTACTCAAGTTTCCCTACACAAGGGTAAGTTAAGTATGAATAAAATTGATACAATCTTAATAACCCATTGTCATGCAGACCATATTACAGGGCTGCCGGGACTTTTGCTAACTATAGGCAATAGTGGAAGAACAGCTCCTGTAAATATTATAGCTCCTAGGGGAAGTACACATATTTTAAACTCATTGTTAGTTGTTTGCGGCTTCCTTCCCTTTCAAGTAAATATTTGGGAACTCCACGATACAAAATCACAAGAATTTCAACAGATAGGTTTGAAAATCACTTCAATTCCATTAAAGCACCATATAAATTGTTTAGGTTACAGCTTTGAACTTAATTTAAGGCCTCGATTTAAACCGGAAAAAGCTAAGAAACTTAATATTCCGGTTAAGTATTGGAAGAACCTTCACAATGGTGAAGAAGTAGTTATAGATAATAGGACAATTAAACCGGAAATGGTTTTGGGAAGTCCCAGAAAGCCTATTAAAATTTCTTACGTAACAGATACGCGACCTGTAAAAGCAATAGATAAAATTGTTAAAGATTCTGATTTGTTCATATGTGAGGGAATGTACGGAGATAATGCTCTTCTTGATGGAGCTGTAGAAAAGATGCACATGATTTTTTCTGAAGCTGCAACTATGGCATTAAATGCAAATGCAAAAGAATTATGGCTTACTCATTTCAGTCCTTCAATGCCTTTTCCCGATAAATATATAAATTTTGCTACAGAAATATTTGAAAATACTGTTGTAGGAAAGGATTTAATGAAAAAAACACTTAAAGGCTAGTCGGAGGTGATTATTATTAAAGGATCTATAAAGGAATACATACTTATAGCTATAGGTTCTTTCTTGGTAGCTTTGGGAATTTATTATTTCATGGTACCGGAAAACTTAGCAGCTGGTGGAGTATCTGGACTCTCCATTGTTTTAAATAATTATATAAACATACCCATTTCTTTTATAAATTTGTTTTTAAACTTGATATTATTTATTATGGGTTTTATTTTATTAGGCAGTGAATTTGGCTTTAAGACAATTTTTTCTGTAATTTCACTGTCCTTATTTATGTATCTGATGGAAGTATTTTTACCTGTACTAAATCCTGTAACAGATGAGCTACTGCTGAATTTAATATGTGGTATAGTCATATCTGCCGTAGGACTTTCAATAGTTTTTAATCAAAATGCATCAACTGGAGGAACGGATATTGTTGCTAAAATATTAAATAAATATTTCAATTTAGATATGGGCAGAGGTCTCATGGCAGCAGATATAATCGTAGTTGTCTTTGCTTTCTTCACATATGGAATTCAAACTGGTATTGCCGGAGCATTCGGTTGGTTTTTAAACGGAGTCGTGGTCAATTATTTTATTGACGGTTTTTCCGTTAAAAATGAAGTTGTTATCATTTCAAATAAATACAATGAAATAAAGGACTATATCTTTGCTAAATTAGATAGAGGTGTAACGATTTATAAAGCTCAAGGTGGATACACAAATGAAGACAAAAATATTGTAATTACAATATTAGATAGAAAGGAATACTACACTCTAAAAAAACAGTTGAAACATATTGACCCGGATGTCTTTGTAATAGTGAGAAATGTTCATGAAGTTTATGGTTTCGGATTTTCAAAGTTTTAACAAAAAGAGCACAGCTGTGCTCTTTTTTGTTATATATTATTAGTTAGAATATCCCTAATCCAAAGAAATCATCCAATTGCCCCATCAATACAAAGCACATTCCAATAGGTACAATGAATTTAAAGCAAATTTCCCAAAACTTATAGGCTTTCAGTTGAACGTCAGGGGTTAATTCTACTTCTTCTTTAACAACATTTGTGCCTAAAACCCAGCCTATTAGAACAGACATCAAAATTGCACCTAAAGGCATGAATATACCTTCAGCAATCATATCATAAAAATCTAACCAAGATCCAAATGCAACACGTATATCCTTCATTCCAAACATAACACCTGGCGGATCTATGGCTGCACCACCTGCCACACCTGAACCAAGTCCGTCAAGACATACTAAAACACCTACTAGAAAAACTATAAATCCTACGACTATAGTAAGTTTCTTACGATCAGGGTCTAAACCTTTTTCAACACGTCTATCAATAAAGAATGCAGCACAAACCTCTAAAAGAGAAATAGCTGATGTTATTGCCGCTATAAACACTAAGAAATAGAATAGGAAACCAAATAAATTTCCAACAAATCCACCCATACCAACACTAAAAACCTGGTGCAAGGTTACAAATAGAAGACCTGGTCCTTGGCCAAAGGAAATCCCTTCAACTCCTTGATACATAAAGGCACCAACGGCAGGCATTACTGCTAATCCGGCACATATAGCGAAAATTGAATCAGCAATAGGAATAATCATAGCATTTTTCTCTAAATTTTCATGCTTGCTAAGATAGGATCCATAAGTAATCATACAACCCATACCTAGAGACAAGGAGAAAAACATCTGACCTGCTGCTGTTTTCAACACTCTCATAAATCCTATTTCAGAAAAAGCGGAGAAATTAGGAGCAAGCATAAACTCTACACCTACCATGGAACCTTCTAAAGTTAGACTTCTAATAATTACTATTAAAAGCATAATGAACAATGCAGGCATAGCTACTTTAGTAAATCTTTCAATACCACCAGAAATACCGCCCATTACGATGGAAATAGTCAGCGACATAAATATTGCGTGATACAAAAGGTTAGTTCCTCCGCTAACGATTAAGGAACCGAAGAATTCACCACTTCCCATTCCTCCAAATCCGGTGCCACTACTTAAAAGCTCTAATATAAATCCTAACGAGTAACGTAGGGTATATCCTCCTAAAACACTGTAAAAGGATAAAATGAAAAATCCCGAAAGAAATCCTATCCAGCCTACCCAAGCGAACTTTTTACTTAAAGTCTTATAGGTTCCAACAACACCCATACCTGTCTTTCGCCCTAGAGCCAACTCACCCAACATAATTGCAAATCCCACAAAAACAACTAAAAAAAGGTATACTACTAAGAAAGCAAATCCTCCGTTAGCTCCCATCTTATAAGGAAACCCCCAGATATTTCCTAAACCTACTGCAGAACCTATTGCTGCCATTAAAAAACCAAAATTACTACCCCATTGACCTCTTTTTTCTTGTTCCATGCTACACCTTCCCTTCATTTTAATAAAAATAAAATGTCATACTCAGATGTTCACAACAAAACTAAAGAACAGCCTTCTGATGATTTTTAAAATTTTATCGGATTGTTTCCTTGAAAAATACAACTTGTAATCGTTGTCATTATCTTCCGTTTGCAAACGTATCCACATTATACTATAGAACTAATCCTTTGTCTATAAAAAATATATTAAAATTATTATGTTAAAATTATTAATTATATATAATAATATGACTAAAGTTAAAATTTATGTTGCTTTAGATGATGTAATTCTTTTTAGAATATTTCTATTCATGAGGGAAAAACTATTTTAAGACAATTTTAAAAAAGGAGAAATATATGAATAAATTTGAATCTATGGACGGAAATAAAGCTGCTGCTCATGCATCCTACGCTTTTACTGAAGTAGCTTCCATCTTTCCTATTACTCCGTCAACTCCAATGGCGGAAGAAGTTGATCAATGGTCAGCACATGGTAAGAAAAATATTTTTGATCAAGAAGTTAAAGTTATAGAAATGCAGTCAGAAGCCGGTGCCATAGGTACAATGAGAGGAGCACTGCAAGCAGGCAGCCTAGCAAGTACTTATACAGCATCCCAAGGATTACTATTAATGATTCCTAACTTGTTCAAAATGGCAGGAGAATTATTGCCAGGTGTTCTTCATGTAGCGGCAAGAGCTATTGCAAGCCATGCACTTTCAATTTACGGTGACCATCAGGATGTTATGGCCTGCCGTCAAACAGGTGTATCACTACTTGCTTCTTCCAACGTACAGGAAACTATGGATTTAGGCGTTATAGCCCATTTGTCGGCAATCCAATCTAGAATTCCTTTCATTCATTTTTTCGACGGATTCAGAACTTCTCATGAAATACAAAAAATCGAAAAAATTGATTATGAAGTTATCAAAAAATTAATCGATTATAAAGCTTTGGAGGAATTTAGAAATAGGGCACTTAACCCGGAACATCCCGTAATAAGAGGTACTGCTCAAAATCCGGATATATACTTCCAACAAAGGGAAAGTCAAAATCCATACTTCTTAGCAGTACCGGATATTGTTCAATCCAATATGGATAAACTTGCTCAAGTAACCGGCAGAAAGTATAAATTATTTGACTACTATGGAGATAAGGATGCAGAATATATAATTGTAGCAATGGGTTCTGTAACAGATACTATTAAAGAAACGATTAATTATCTAAAGACAAAAGGTGAAAAGTTAGGATTAATTACGGTACATTTGTATAGACCCTTTTCTGAAAAACATTTATTAGAGGCGATTCCCCTTACAGTTAAAAAAATTGCCGTATTAGATAGAACTAAAGAGCCGGGCTCTCCTGGAGAACCTCTTTACTTAGACCTAGTTAAAGCATATAAAAACTATGATAGCCCTCCCCTTATAGTAGGAGGTAGATACGGTCTTTCCTCAAAAGATACAAGACCTCCGCAAATAATAGCTGTATTTGAAAATCTAAAGAAAAGTGAACCGAAGGATAATTTCACCATAGGAATAGTTGATGATGTAACTAATACTTCCCTTCCAGAAGAAGATATTGTAAATACAAGTCCTGAAGGTACTATAAGCTGTCGTATCTACGGTTTAGGGTCCGACGGTACAGTAGGAGCCAATAAAACAGCTATTAAAATTATTGGAGATAATACTAAGCTACACGTTCAGGGATATTTCTCCTACGATAGTAAAAAATCTGGAGGAACTACTATATCTCATTTAAGATTTGGCAAGGAAGCTATACTTTCACCCTACTTAGTATTTAATGCAGATTATATTGCATGCCACAATAAGTCCTTCTTATGCCATTATGATATGCTGAAAGGATTGAAAAAGGGTGGTACTTTTGTATTAAACTGTCCTTGGAGTGAAAATGAATTAGATGAAAAACTTCCTGCCCCTATTAAAAGATATATAGCAAAAAACAATATAGACTTTTATATTATAGATGCTATGGAAATTGCTTCTGATGTAGGATTAGGAAACAGAATAAATATGGTAATGCAAGCTGTATTTTTCAAATTAGCAAATGTACTACCTGTAGATCAAGCTTTAAACTATTTAAAAAATGATATTGAAACTATGTACGGCAATAAAGGCTCAGATATAGTTGAGAAAAACAAAAGTGCAGTTAGCAAATCAATAGATGCATTAATAAAAGTTAAGGTACCTTCCCAATGGGCAGAGGCAGAAGAAGAGAAACTAGCAATTAAAGATGAACCGGATTTCGTAAAAAATATACAGCGAGTAATGGCAAGAAATGAAGGTGATGAACTTCCCGTAAGTGCTTTTAAAGGAATGGAAGACGGTACCTTCCCTTCAGGTACGACTTCCTATGAAAAACGAGGTATTGCCCCCTTAGTTCCTGAATGGCAAATTGACAATTGTATGCTCCTTCCATGCCTTATTCTACTAATGCCGAAGGACGAGGTCCTGCGTGGATTAACCCTTTGTTTGAAGATGCCGCAGAGTTTGGATTGGGATTACAAATTGGAGTAAAGCAAAAAAGAGAAAGATTATCTTCATTAATGGAGGAAGCAATTAATTCAAATATAGACCATGAATTAAAAGCGGCTTTTAAGGATTGGATAGATAACTTCCATAGTGGAGAAGGTTCTAAAGCAGCTACAGAAAATATACTTCCTTTGCTAGATAAGAATAAATACAAGGAAAATAAAACAATAGAAGAAATAATAGAACTTAAAGACCATTTAATTAAGAAATCTGTTTGGGCTTTTGGTGGCGATGGTTGGGCTTACGATATAGGTTATGGCGGTTTAGACCATGTATTGGCATCTGGGGAAGATATAAATATTTTAGTAATGGATACTGAAGTTTATTCAAACACGGGAGGCCAATGTTCTAAAGCAACACCGGCAGCAGCTGTGGTCAAATTTGCCGCAGCAGGCAAAAAAATCAGGAAGAAAGACTTAGGCCTCATCGCTATGACCTACGGCTACGTATATGTAGCACAAATAGCCATGGGAGCAGATATGAACCATACGGTAAAAGCAATAAAAGAAGCTGAAAATTACAAAGGACCATCCTTAATTATTGCTTATTCACCCTGTATAAACCACGGTATTAAAACAGGTATGGGAACTAGTATTGCTGAAGAAAAAAAGGCTGTGGAAGCAGGATACTGGCATTTGTACAGATACAATCCCCAACTGAAAGAAGAAGGTAAGAATCCTTTCTTATTAGACTCAAAAGAACCTAAGGCAAGTTACAAAGAATTCATTAAGGGTGAAATTCGATATTCTCAGCTAATGAATATATTTCCTGAAATTGCCGATGAAATGTTTGAAATTTCAAGTAAGCATGCAGAGGAAAGGTATAGGAAGTATAAACAATTATCGGAACATCAAGTGCTATAACAAAGGAAGGCTGGTGCCTTCCCTTATTTTTGATTTTCATCTACATATTCTTTAGCATTACTTACTTGCTCTTCATCTGGTAAATTAACTTTTGAAACTGATTTAGTCTTGCTACGATTTGCCCAGGCAGCCGTAGCGTGATTTTCTATAGGCTTTGCCATATGCTTTTCTTTATATTTGTTTTTAGCCATGTAATATCTCCTTTAACTTTTGTCAATATTATTTGATTATAGTATAGTATTATTCACAAATTTAAGAAAAAGATTAAAGCATAGCTAAACCTACCCTTAAACTCAAATTAACAAGTCTATAAAGACTTATTCATACATTACATCTCCAAACAACTCTTCATCTGTAGGCTGAGTTGACTCTATTGGGTATGATACCCAGGTAATGTTAAGAAGTTTTTCCCAAGTTATATTGTCGCTGGATATATTTCCACCCCAAGTTCCGCAACCTAAGCTAAGGGTCATAGGCATACCGTTTGTCCAGGCTCCACTATTAGCAAGAGCTTGAGGTTGCCTTACCATTAGTCGGCTAGTCTTTGTTTTTAAAGCATATTCAATAATATGGTCTTCCTTAGTTGAATGGATACCACAAGAGTGTCCTTTTCCTTGGTAGTCGGTAATTTCATTAACCTTATCGATTGCCTCTTGGAATTCTTTATATTTAAAGAGTGTAACTGTTACTGAAAGCTTTTCTCCGGAGAAGGGATATTCTTTGCCTACGCCCTCTTCTTCCACCATGAGGAACTTTCTATCTTCAGGAATAGTAAAACCTATAAATTCAGCAATTTTTCTGGCAGGCTGGGCTACTATTTCCCTAGCTAAAACACCATCTTTCCACATTTTAGACTGCATTAGCGCCTTTTCTTCTGGAGTTAAGAGGTAGCCTCCTACTTCTTTTAAAGCCTCTATCATACTATCATAGATACCTTCCTGAATAACTAATGAATTTTCCGCAGAACAGCTTGTTGCATAGTCAAAGGTCTTGCTTCTCATTACTTTATCGGCAGCATCTTTTACATCGGCAGTTTCGTCCACTACCACAACCGCATTTCCTACCCCTACACCATAGGCGGGAGTTCCTGACGTATAAGCAGCTTTAACAAGGCCGCTTCCCCCTGTTGCCAATACTAAATCACTTTGTTTCATAAGTTCTTGAGATATATCTAATGTAGGCTCTTCAATAGCTATTACTAAGTCTTCCGGTGCATGGTATTTTTTCAATACCTCTCTTATAATATTTACTATAAATGTATTGGTTTTCTTAGATTTTGGATGGGGTGACATTACTATGGCATTCCTTGTTTTAACTGCCATTACAGCTTTTAATACAGGAGTTGCTTCGGGATTTGTAACAGGAATAATCGCTCCTAAAACTCCAACCGGTTTAGCAATTTTAACGATTCCCTTTTCTTCATTCCTTTCGATAATACCCATGCTTTTTTTGCCCTGCATATCTCTTAAGGCACCTTTAAGTTTAGTCATAAGCTTTGCATACTTGGCATCGTAGTATCCATACTGGGTTTCTTCTACTGCTAATTTTGAAATTTTATCTGCATTTTCATGTTTAACTATATTCCATACTATGGCTTTAGTTAAATGGTCTACTCTTTCCTGGTCGAAACCTTCTGCTATTTCTTGTGCCTTTCTTGCTCTTTCAATTAATGATGCTACATAATCTTTTGCCTTCATTTTTTCCTCCTTATAATGATTCTCTGTAATTTGAATTATTTGTTCTATACTTACTTTTCTCGGGGTATTTCCGGGACTGCCACTGTTACTTACCTTCTAAATGTTACTCTTATTCTACACTCTTATTTTAGAGTGTTAATGATAACCATTATGGTCTGTTAAGAAGAAATTTATTTGGTGTTTGAGTAATAATCCCCTTCATTTCCAATAATGTTAATTGGCTTAATAATTCACCGGTTTGTATATTGGTGTTCTGTTCTAATTCATCTATTGTACTGAATCCGGATTTAATACAGGCAATTATTTTCTTTTGATTATCCGATAATTTACTATAATCTATATTATTTTGTTTTCTCACTCTAACTTTTAATTCAAGTATTTCTTCAACTATATCATCGATGGAAGCAGTAAGTTTAGCACCATCTCTTATAAGTCCGTTAGTAGCTTTGCTATATAGACTGTCTATATTTCCCGGGACAGCGAAAATTTCCCTTCCTTGGTTTGCAGCATGGCCGGCAGTTATTAAGGTGCCACTTCTTTCCTGTGCTTCTATTACTAATACCCCTTCCGAAAGACCGCTGATTATTCTGTTCCTGTCATGAAAGTTATAGGCAAAGGGCTGTATGTTAAAGTAGTATTCTGAAATAACAGCCCCTCCTTTTTCAATTATTTGTCTATACATTTCTGCATTTCTCTTAGGATAAACTACATTTATGCCACATCCGATTACTCCGTAGGTATTTGCACCTGCTTCTAAGGCGGCTTTATGAGCAATGCTGTCAATTCCTACCGCCAAGCCGCTTACTATGTTTACACCTATCTCCGCAAGTTCATGGGTAAGTTTTTGGGCACACCATTTTCCGTAGGCAGTAGCTTTTCGGGAGCCTACTACAGCAATAGAAATATTATTAATTTTTTCTAAACTTCCTTTATAGTACAATATATATGGAGGACCGTCAATTTCCTTTAGTTTCTTAGGATATTCCTCATCAAAAACAGTTACAAGCTTAGCTTTTTCAATTCTTAGTCTTTCCAGTAATTTTTCTTGGAAGTTATTTTTACTTTGGGAAAGATAGCTTATTGTTTCCGGCCTTAAACTTAAATTATATTTTTCACCTTCAAAGTTATCCCACAGTTCTTCTACAGATCCAAAGTATTCTAACAGTTTTAATATCTTACCCCTTGAAATACCTTTGGCTGAATTAAGCCAGGCTAAAGTTATTTGATTAATATTTAAACTTTCCATGCTACCTCCAGTATTTTCTATCTAAACTTCTGTACTGTATGGCTTCTGCAATATGTTTAGTTTCAATATTTTTACATTTTTCTAAATCTGCTATAGTTCTGGAAACTTTAAGAATTTTATTATATGCTCTGGCACTTAAACCTAAAAGCTCAAAAGCATCCTTTAATAAAGTTTCCGCTTCTTTATTTACCTTGCAATATTTTTTAATTCCCTTAGTAGATAGTTCAGAATTAGTTAGAATTCCCATGTGTTTGTATCTTTCCATTTGAATAAGGCGAGCCTCTACAATTCTTTTTTTAATTTCCTTAGACCTTTCTTCTTCTCTCTTATCTTTTAAATCTTCATATTTAACAGGTAATACTTCTACTTGAATATCTATACGATTTAACAAGGGACCTGAAATTTTTCCAAGATATTTGTCGATTTGTCCTTGGGTACAGGAACACTCATGGGTGGAATCACCTAGGTAACCACAGGGACAGGGGTTCATAGCTGAAACCATCATGAATTTAGCCGGGAAAGTAAAGGATCCGCTGGCTCTTGAAATTGAAATTTTACCGTCTTCCATAGGCTGACGCAATACCTCTATAACGCTTTTGGGGAATTCAGGAATTTCATCTAAAAACAATACTCCACAGTGAGCTAGTGACACTTCTCCCGGTCGTGGTTTCCTTCCTCCTCCTGCTATAGATGTTCTCGAAGAAGTATGATGAGGTGAACGAAAAGGTCTTTTTGAAATTAAACCCTTATTACTTAATAAACCTGAAATACTGTAAATTTTTGTTACTTCCAAAGATTCTTCGAAACTTAAATCCGGCAAAATTGTAGGAATCCTCTGAGCAATCATAGTCTTGCCAGAGCCTGGCCCACCAAGGAGCAAAACGTTATGATTTCCGGCTGCTGCTATTTCTACTGCCCTCTTCATTGCAGGCTGTCCTTTAATTTCTGAAAAATCTTCCTTAAAATTATCCTCATCAGGATTTTCATACTTAAACTTATAAGGCTGGATAAAGATATCTCCATTTAAAAAATCTACTAACTGGGGAATATTACTAACTGGAATTACATCAATTCCTTCAATAGCGCCACATTCTTCTTTATTATCTGCGGGAACGATTGCCCGTTTAAAGTTCTTGTTACGCATGGATATAACTATAGCTAAGGCACCGTCAATGGCTGTAATTCTTCCATCTAAAGAAAGTTCACCTATAATGAAGGTTTCTGCATCTAGAGCTTTTTGGATTATTTTTGAAGCAGAAAGTATTCCTATTGCAATAGGTAAATCTATTTGACTTCCTTCCTTTTTTAAGTTGGCAGGTGCAAGATTAACGGTTATGCGACTTACAGGAAAGTTAAAACCGCTGTTTTTAATGGCTGAACGAACTCTTTCCTTAGATTCTTTAATAGATATATCTGGGAGACCTACAATGTTAAAATTCGGTAATCCGCCGGCTAAATCTGTTTCCACATCAATTGCATAACCTTCCAGTCCGTAAAGAACGCAGGTTTTAATTATTGAAAGCATAAGACCTCCAATTAATTTAATGTTTTTGATTATACTATAATTTTCCATTAAATTCAATGGAAATGTTTTCACGCGGAAAAAGTATATAAATTAACAATAAAACAAACTACCAAAGTTATTAAATTTCTTGGTAGTTTAGTTTTCTTATTAAAAGGGTGCAAATCCTTGCTCTGCCCACCAGTCATTTTTCAATAAATCGTATTGATTGCTAAATTGTTCTAAATGGACTCTTTCCCACTTAATCAATAAATCGAATAAATCTTTACCTAATTTAGATTTTGCTTTTTCCTTAGCATCTTGGTAAAAATCTATAGAGTTTTTCTCCATTTGCATAGCTATACCAAATATAGACATTTCCAAAGTTGCATTTAACTTATCTACTTTGTCCCAGCGATAAATTTCAGGTGAAGGTATTTCAATCCCAGATGAAATTATTTCTTCTATTTCTACTTCTCCACCATCACTTAAGTTTTTCCACAATTTCTTTAAATAATCTGTATGTTTTAATTCTTCATTTGCCAGTTCCAAAAATGCTTCCTTAGTTCCCTGACTACTTGCCTGTTGGCTAGCCAACTTATAAAATTCATAACCTTCAACTTCATTTAATATTGCTTGAGAAATAATAGATAGTTCTTCCTTATACATAATAGCCTCCAAGTATATTATTACTTTATATATACCATTATGTATTTATATTAAACAATTATTCTAAACTTAGTCTCCAAAACCTTGCCTACACTATCGTTAATAATAATTTTGCCCTATAGTTCATAGGTCAATAAACATTAACTAACTTACTAGCTACCATATCCATATTAAGGTAGTCAAGGTGTCTTTGGGGAATAGTAATAACATCAGGATTACCGTCACTTATAAATCTTTCACGTTTATTTTCTTCATATTGTTTGAAATAATCGTACATCCCACAATTATCAACATTTATTTCGCTGGCGGTTACACGATATAGACTGTTAAAATCCGTTAATATGTCGTAAGGTGAATAAGCCGGCCTCCAGCCTACATCAAGTATGGCTATAGTTTTGTAATTTACCCCTTGATATTCTCCTTCTAAAACAGATTCTATAAATTCATCTTTTGGATTGCTCCCATGAGGAAGGGCCAGGGTTTCTATAGTATAAGTAGGTAAATATTCATCTAGCATATTGTTAATAATACCTATTTCAATTTCTATTTCTTCTGAGTTTAAATATTCCATTTCAAGGTGGCTGTAAGTGTGATTTCCCACATCGTAGCCGTTTTCAATTAGCCATCTTAGCTTTTCTTCAGCATATTCTTCCTGTCCGAAAGGATTAGGTCCAAGAAAGAAACTTGCTGTAACCTTAAAGTCAGGATATTTACTTTTATATTCTTCTAAAATACCTACTGCACAGTCAGGGTCTATTTGAATTTCTCCCTTTACTTCTATATAATTGAAATTATTTTGTCTTCCATCATCGAAAGTTAATATTATAGGAGTATAACCTGCCTCCGTATATATTTGGCCTTTAGCATAATCATTTAAACTTATCATACGGTATCCATTCTGGTACATATAT
>JAAYRW010000088.1 GCA_012518555.1 Tissierellia bacterium | reverse complement strand
TCTGTAAATGTATAGGATAATCCGAAAAATACTATTGTATGAAATTTACGCTTAATACTCCTTTATATATGCAAAAATCATACTGTAAACACTTGTAAGTTTTAATTAATTATATATTATTTTATATATTTTTTCAAACTTTAAGTGAGAATTAACACTTTAATACATCACTAACAAAATTGTTAGAACAAATTTGTCTCTTTAATTAGTTAACTCTAACTAATATACTTTAAACAAGAAAGCTAATATTTGCTTTCTAATTATTACAAGGAGGATTATTATGGAAGAAAGAAATACACTATCATTTCCAATTATTGGAAGACCAGCACCAAGTTTTATCGCAAATACAACTCATGGAGAAATTGATTTTCCTAAACAATATGAAGGTAAATGGGTAATCCTATTTTCTCATCCAGCAGACTTTACTCCTGTTTGTACAACAGAGTTTATGACTTTTGCAAGTCTTCAAGAAGAATTCAAATCAATTAATACTGAACTAGTTGGTTTATCAATTGACTCAGTTCATTCACATTTAGGTTGGGTTAAAGCCATTAAGGGATATTCATGGGAAGGAATTGAAAACCCTGAAGTTAAGTTCCCTATCATAGATGACATCAAGATGGAAGTTGCTAACAAGTAAGGCATGCTTCAAGGCGAATCTGATACAGCAGCAGTAAGAGCGGTATTCTTCATCGATCCAAAGGGAATCATGATAACTATCCTTTACTATCCATCTTCACTTGGTAGAAACTTTGAAGAAATCAAGAGAATCATAATTGGACTACAAAAAGTTGACGCTGAGGGAGTTGCCCTACCAGCTAACTGGCAACCAGGTAAGGACATGATTGTACCACCACCAGCAACTACTGAAGCTGCAGAAGAAAGACAAAAGCTTGTTGAAGCAAACAAGGATGACTATAGCCAATTAGACTGGTATATCACATTTAAAAGGGATAAGTAAGATGGCAGACTTAGTTATTACATTGGCTCACCATGAGAACAACGAGAACAATGTTACGCTGGCATTTCCCATGGGAATTAAGGCCCTAGAAAAAGGACACACTGCGGGATTTACTATTACTTTCACACGGTGTTCACTTGGCTGAAAAAGGCTATGGAGATAAGATTGACATAGGTGCTCCTTTTGAAGCTGTTAGAAATTTGATACCTAGCTTTATTAATGCTGGAGGCAAACTTAAGGTATGTACTGCTTGTCTAGAGCATAATGGCTTAGACAGGAATAATCTTGTAGATGGAGCTAAGCTTATCACAGCTGATGATGTTATTGATATCTTAACGGAGTCAAAGAAGAGTTTGCAATTAAATTAAATAATTAAAGAGACTGTTACAAATAGTGTAGTAAAAATAAATATTAATTAATATTAGAAATTACAAATTAAAAAAGAGGCCAAGTCTGAGAAAAATTTAGTCATTTTTATACGAGCCTCTTTTTTTGTACTCTACTATTGAAGACACCTGAGAATCTCTTTAATTTATTGTTAATTTTATGTCCAAGAACTTTTTATACCGTCCGATTTTATTTTTCCTAGTTTTAGCCCGTATAAAAATTGGGAATTTTACCTTCCATATTTCAGATTTATACTTTTGGACTGTACTCGATACGGTCCATACATAATTTTTTTACTTCGGCCCGTAAAATAAAATTTTAAAAACGGTCCAAATTAGACTTATTAATAATTGGATGGTATGGAAATTTTTTTTCTGAAAAAAGCTTCTATAACGAAACTTTGGGGCTGATTGGCGAAACTTTGGGCCTGATTTCAAAGGAATAGCAGTCCCAACATATATTTTAGAACAAAAAAAGCAGTGTGCAAGAATTTCAGGCTCTACAATAAATAGTGTTGGTGAAGAGAAATCTTCATCAGCACTGTTTTTTAATTTAAAAAATTAAAAGACAAAGTGTTCAATTT
>JAAYRW010000087.1 GCA_012518555.1 Tissierellia bacterium | reverse complement strand
TCCTTTAGTGAAATATTCTGTTAATCTTAATTCAAATTTTCTTATTCTTAACATCATTTCATACATGCCAAGAAGTTTCTCTTTTGAATACTTTTTATTTTTCAAAGTATAACCACCTTTCTTTTTTGAAATTGCTTAATGCAATATATCCCTTATCATTTTAATACATGACAACAAAAGACATTTAAAGCCTTTGCTGAATGTCCTTCGTACTTTATACTGTTAAATAATAACCGCCAATAAACATATATTACCCATCCATGGTAATTCCACCGTCTACATCGCTAATTTCACCTGTTACAAAACTTGCCAAGTCAGAAGCATAAAAATTAATTACATTAGCTATTTCGTCAGTACTAGCACCTCTGCCTAAAGGTATTCCGGAAATGATTTTTTTTCTTTTTTCATCATTAATATTAGACGTCATTGGCGTCATAGTTAAACTTGGACAAATAGCATTGCATATTATTCCATAGGGTGCACCTTCACGTGCAACAGCCTTTGTTAGCCCTATTACACCTGCCTTTGATGCTGCGTATGCACTAGTACCTAACAAACCTCCTCCTATTTTACCAGCAACTGATGAAACATTGACAATTCGACCATAACTATTTTCTTTCATAGACGGATATATAGCACTTATAGCTGTAAAAACACCTGTTAAATTTATTGAAATCGTTTTATTCCACTCATCCTGTGTTACTTGATCAAAAGGCAAGGTGCTTACTATCCCGGCACAGTTGATTAATACATGTATCTGGCCAAAGTCTTTTAAAATCTGTCCAAATACTGTACGGATTTCATTACTATCTCCTAAGTCCACCTTATATACTGATGATCTGGTTTCACCTAGTTCTTGTCTTAGCTTTTCAGCTGCTTCCATATTTAAATCAACTATAATAGCATGACCTTCTCCTTCAACAATTCCTTTAACAACAGCTTTACCTATACCACTGGCGCCACCTGTTACTATTACATTTTTCTGTGAAAAATCCATATTTTACCTCCATCCATGTTTATTTAAAAATCCCTGGCAACCAAAGAGTTATTTGTGGGACATAAGTAACCAACATTAAAACTATTAAACCTGCTGCGAAGAATGGCAGCATTGATAGTACTGATTTTTCAAATTTCGCTTCCGCCATTTGTGATCCAAGAAGTAAACAAATACCAACAGGAGGGGTTAACAGACCAAGACATAGATTTATAGTCATTAAAACTCCAAAAGTAATAGGCGACATGCCTAATTGGGTCACTATAGGTATTAAAATAGGTATCAATATAATTATTGCTGCATTTGCCTCCATTAAACATCCCACGATTAATAGAATTATGTTTATTAAGAGGAATATAATGAATGCACTATCCGTTATGCTCAATATAGCACTAGCAACCATCGTAGGTAAATTAATAACAGTTATTACCCATGCTAAAATCTTAGAAGTTGCCAATATTAACATAATTGATGCAGTAGAAACAGCAGATTCACCTAATAATTTTGGAACATCCTTTAATGTAAATCCTTTGTATACAAATAGGCCTATTATAAAAGAATATACTACCGCAACTACCGCTGCCTCTGTAGGAGTAAACGTTCCAGAGAATATACCTCCAAGAATTATAACAGGCATCATCAATGCCCAAAACCCATCTTTTAAAGATTCAATTATTTCTTTCTTATCGGCCTTTCCTTCCCTAGGATAGTTATTCTTTTTCGCCTGATAAACAGCTACGATGATGAAAACAGAAGTCATTAAGATACCTGGAACTGTAGCCGCTAAAAACAGCTCGCTTATAGATAACTGTAATGATGCACCATATACGATCAAAGTTATACTGGGCGGGATTATAGGTCCAACAATTGATGAAGATGCAGTCACACCAGCAGCATAATGCCTAGGATAGCCCTGTCTTATCATAGCTGGAATTGTAATAGCTCCTATTGCTGCAACAGTTGCTACCGCTGAGCCTGATATAGCTGCAAAAAAAGCTGAAGCCACTATAGTTATAATAGGCAAGCTACCTGGCAAATTCCCTAAAAATGCATTGGCTATCCTTATAATTCTTTTGTTAAGTCCGCCCCCATTCATCAAGTCTCCCGATAGTATAAAGAATGGTATCGCTAATAAAGGAAATGAGTCCATCCCCCCAAAAAGTTTCTGAGGTACTACCACCAATGGATATCCTTCTTGTATTATAGTTATAAGCGACGAAATCCCCAATGAATAAGCTATCGGAATCCCTATTGCAGAAAAAATCAGTATTAATATAATTAGTAATACACCCACATTAACCCTCCTCTACATTGTTACTTTTTAAGTCATCAATAATTGTTTCGATAGTGAATATTAGTATTAACAAGCCGCCTGTTGGTACAGATGCATACATATAAGACATAGGAATTTGCATACCTGCTGATAACTGTTTATGAGTCATAATTACAAGGCTAACTCCAAAAATTATAATAACTAGCAGGAACAATATAATTAATACTGTTGTAAAAATTGAATTAACTTTCTGTAATTTCCTCGGCATAAGGTTTACAAAAAAATCAACATCCATATTCTTACTCCTTCTTGTTGCAACTGAAGAACCTAACATGGACATCCAAATAAACGAATACCTTGTTAGCTCCTCAGACCATACATTGGCTCTTTCAAATACAAATCTCATTATAATTTGATAAAATAATGCTAAAACCATAACAGCAAATAAGAATGCTACAATAGCTAATACAGTTTTTTCTAATTTATCCAACACTAGCTTCATATTTTTAAAATTTATTACTTCAAGTAATAAATTGCACCTCCTTTATCATTATTAAACCAAGCTCATTCTATTTAAACCCTTGGATGAGCTTGGTTTTACATTTATTCTACTGATTGAATACGAGTAACCATTTCATCTAGATGAGGAAATTCCTTAGAAAAGTCGGCAAACTTAGCTTGAAAACCCTCTAATTCAGGATATATAACTTCCATCCCCTTAGCTTTCATTTCACTAATCGTCTCTTCCTCTAAGTCTAGTACAAGCTGTGTTCTAAAGTTTCCTGCTTCTGTAGCTGCTTCTCTTAGTATTTTTTGTGTTTCTTCAGGAAGACCATTAAAAAAGTTATCATTGAAAATAAATACATCAGTACTCATAACATGATTTGTCATAACTAAATAATCACAAACATCGTAGTATGCATTTCCATAGCTGAACAATACAGGATTCTCCTGTGCATCAACCGTCCCTTGCTGCAATCCAGTATATATTTCTGAAACATCCATTGGAACCGGTGAAGCTCCTAAGTATTCCCATGTTTTTATATACATTTGAATTCCTGGGGCTCTTATTTTCACGCCTTTTAAATCATCTACTGTTTCAACTTTTTTATTTGAAGTCATTATCCTAGCACCTCTATAAGAGGGACCCATAATTACAAAACCGCCTTCTTCGCCTACAGTTGCAAGTAATTCTTCGCCAATTTCACTACCCATTACTTTTTTATAATGTTCATAGTCCCTATAGAGGTATGGATATGCATCAATGCTAGCAGTATCACTATAAACTTCTAAAGTACCTATACTTTCACAAACAATCTGTACTATTCCTGCTTCAAGACCTTCAATAGTGTCTCTCCATGATCCTAATGTTCCACCGGAAAACACTTCAACCTTCAATTTACCATCTGATTTCTCATCAACTAATCTGGCGAATTCCTGAAGAGACTGATCTCTTTCATCACCTAAAGCACTTGCGTTTGCTAACTTAAATACCGTAACATCGTTATTGGCACTATTGGTACTATTACCATTTGAGCATCCAACGATTACTACTAGCAACATAACAAACAATAGAAATAAGCCAAGCAATTTGAACCTTTTCATTATTTCCTCCTTAAATTATATGTTTTATATAATGAGAACTTTATTTCTCTTATATATTAGTATATCGTTTGCAGAACTTAAACTCGTTCTAGTATGTAGTGAATTTAATCATGATTTTATGCAATTCAATTAGTGTCATTTTGAATTCAATTCATTATATCATTTGAGAACGTTATTGTCAATTGTGAGCTTCTAAATGTTAGTACCAAATGTTGGTTATATTTTACAGTCCTGAAAGGTAAAAATAATTCGCACTAATTTTCATTTAAATACAGCCTTTCTATGTAAAAAGTAGTATAATAAAATAAAAACTTTTTCGCAGAAAGGTAAGAAGATTATGGGAAGAGCAGAAGTCAGAGCAGCAAGAGCTCTGGAAAAGAATCCAATTGAAGCATGTAATGAAGTACAAAGAAAATTTTGTCCTGATCTATTCAATAATTTCGGACAAATTACTGATCCACGCCACCAGAGTTATATAACATATACGGGAAGGACCATGCTAGGTCAGATATATTATAAGGGAATTGCTGGTATAACGAGCATGCAGGATATGACTGACAAATTTAATAAACCACAAATAGTGAAAAACATGGCATCTTTTATGGGTGTGCAACTAGATAACTATTTACCTCATCATGTAACAGAAAATGATTATTTAGAACAATTGAATCCGAATGAATTGCAGGACACAATACAGGATATAGTGTATGATTTAATACGAAGAAAAAGCTTCTATGATGCTAGATTTATGGGAAAGTGGCTTGTTATTATTGACGGAACACAACTTTACTCTGGAAACATAAAAATTAATGATAAATGTTTGGAACGCCATTATAACAAGGGAACTGAAAATGAAACTGTAAATTATCATGTAGATGTGCTTGAAGCAAAGATATACTTTGGATCTAATTTAGTATGTAGTATATGCAGCGAATTCATTGAAAACAATGGAGAAGATGCAGAAAAATATAGAAATATGAGCGAGGAAAAACGCAAGCAAGATAGTGAACTTAAAGCCTTTAAGCGAATGGCAAAAAAACTAAAGAAGGCATTTCCAAGGTTGCCAATTGTTTTACTTATGGATAGCCTTTATGCATCAAAGCCAGTTATGGATATTTGTAAAAAAAACGAATGGGATTATATTATTCGATTTAAAGATGGAAGCATCCCATACATTGCAAAAGAATATGAAGATATTCCGGAGAAAGAATATGTAATGAATGCTGAATATATCAATGAAATAGACTATGAAGGACATAAAGTAAATGAATTGAAGTATAGAGAGAAAACAGTTGAAAAGGGAGAAGTAAAGATAACGACTTTCCAATGGATAACTAATATAAAGATTACGCAGGGAAATGCAATCAAAATAGCAGAAACAGGAAGGCTACGTTGGAAGATTGAGAATCAAGGGTTTAACCGACAAAAAAACTGGCAGGGGGATATTACACATGCATGTAGTTGGAATGAAAAAGCATTAAAAAATCATTACCTAATGCAACAGATATCTGATTTTATGAAACAGCTATATGAGCATTATGTATTAACGAAGCTTGGAATAGTAAAGAAGCAAAAAGATATATCTTCTGAACTGTTAACAAGCTTTGAGCAGCAACTGACAGCAGAAGATATATCAACCAACTGAATTAAGTATACCAAAGGAAGTGATGTCTGGCAAGAATAAAATTAACTGAATTATGCACAGAAAAGGAGAAATAGGATACATATA
>JAAYRW010000086.1 GCA_012518555.1 Tissierellia bacterium | reverse complement strand
TGATTCTGTTCCATCCTTTCTAACTATTAATTCCGATGCCTTAACTAACAGGTCTGAAAATGGAAATAAAATTACTACATTTATAACATTAAAGAATATATGACCAGCAGCAATTTGCTTTGGAACATCAATAGGGACTAATCGATAGACCGCCCACTGTACTGGTATTCGTAAAAACAGTACAAATAAGACCGTTCCCGTCACATTGAACAACAGGTGAATAACAGCAGCTCTCTTGGCGATTTTATTGGCACCTATACTTGATAGCAAGGCTGTAACACACGTTCCTATATTTTGTCCAAATATAACGGGATATGCCTGTTCAAAAGTTATTGTACCTGTTGCCGCCATGGCAATCAATAAACCGGTGGTAGCACTACTACTTTGAAGTATAGCAGTTATTACAAAACCTACTACAATACCTAAGTAAGGATTGTTAAGCTGGGTCATCATATCTGCGAAAACAGGATTTGACCTCAGGGGTTTCAAAGCAGCAGTCATTAAATCCATACCTATAAACAATATACCGAAACCTATAATTATTTCGCCTATACTTTTTATCTTTCTTTTCTTGGCAAATAAAAATATTACTACTCCAACCCCAACCATAAAAGTTGCAACTTCTATTATATTTAAAGATACTAAAAAGGCCGTCATCGTAGTTCCGATATTTGCTCCCATTATTATTCCTATTGCCTGGTTTAAATTCATCAAGCCTGCATTAACAAAACCTACAACCATAACAGTAGTAGCGCTACTACTTTGAATTACTCCTGTTACAAGTGTCCCTACCAAAACACCCATTAATTTGTTTTTTGTTAAAGCTGCTAAAATATCCTTCATTTTATTTCCGGCAGCCTTCTGAAGACCGTCACCCATATAGCTCATTCCAAAAAGAAATAGCCCCAGTCCTCCTATTAAACTTATTGCAATGTCCATAATTCCTCCTAGATCATTTGGGGAAACCCCAATTGTCGTAAAGCTTCATATATTATAATGTTGACAGAGTTAGCTAAATTTAAAGATCGTACATTTTCCATATTTACCATGGGAATCTTTATTCTGTTTTCAACATACTCTTCATGTATATAATTTGGCAGACCTGCAGTTTCTTTACCAAAAATAATGTAACATTCCTCTGTGTATGTTACATCCGTATAGTACCTGCTTTCTTTAGTTGTTGAAATGAATATTTTATTATTTCCTGTTGTTTTTTGGAACTTTTCAAAGTTATCATGGTAAATAATATTCACTAAATTCCAATAATCAAGTCCCGCTCTTTTTAAATACTTGTCCTCTACGGAAAAACCTAAAGGTTTAATTAAATGGAGATTTGAGCCTGTTGCAGCACAAGTCCGCGCTATATTACCTGTATTTTGAGGTATTTCAGGTTCAAATAAAACAATATTTAATGCCATATCTTTCTCCTAAGTCAAACTCCTTTGCGATTATATCATTAATTGTAAATATAATAAAGGAAATTTACAATTTATTCTTTACCATCTTTTTACCGTAATTACACATTGCTTTTAGGCTGCACTCTTCACATTTAGGTGATCTAGCAGTGCATATTGCTCTCCCGTGAGTTATTAACAGGTGATGCATTAGGTGCCACTTATACTTAGGAAGTTTTTTCATCATTTCATCAGAAACCTTATCAGTAGTACTTCCTTTAGCAATACCTATTCGTTTAGTAACTCTAAAAACATGAGTATCTACCGGAAATGCAGGTATGTTGAAACCTTCAACTAAAACTACTGATGCAGTCTTTCTTCCAACTCCAGGCAGAGACATTAATTCTTCCATACTTTTTGGAACTTCCCCATTATATTTTTCCTTTAATATTCTTAGCATATTGTAAATGTTCTTAGCTTTATTTCTATATATCCCAATTTTCTTAATCTTCTCTTCTATTTCCCCCTGAGATAAAGTTAAAAAACTTTCTAAATCAGGGTATTGTTGATACAGTTCTTTTGTTACATTATTAACACTTTTATCCGTTGCTTGGGCGCTAAGAATTGTAGATATTAAAAGCTGAAAAGGCGTTCTATAATCTAAACCGCATTTGGCATCTGGATAGTCTGCCTTTAACAAGTTATATACTTTTTCAGTTTTAGTCATTAAAAAATCTCCCTGTTATAATTTAGTATTTCCACTCTTTCATCATTGTCTATAAAAGATAATATTTTATCTACTGATGATTGGCATATTTTCTTATTGTTTGAGACAACAGCTACTCCAACTAAAGCCCTGTTCCATAAATCGTTATATCCCACTTCAGCAACTGAAGCATTGAATTTTGATTTTATCCTTTCTATTATACTTTTTACCACCTGCCTTTTTTCTTTCAAAGAATTGGCTTGGTAAATTAAAATTTCAATCTCACAGCTACATACTATCATAGTCCTAACTCCATAAGTTTCAAGTATTCACTTTTTACATTTTCATTTTCATATTTTAATTTATTATATAAAATATCTACTGCCAAGTTTTTATCTAATTTCAACAAAGACCATGCTGCATAAATTTTTATCATTTCAGAGGAATTGGAAAGTTCATCCTTCACCTCTTGAAATAAACTTTTCATTCTCAGGTTTCCAATAGATATTAAAGCATTTCTCTTCCAAACATTTCTCCCTCTCCAACTTCCTGCTAAGGATCCATATCTTTTGGAAAATTCTTTATTTGATATAGAAAGTAATTCCTCTAAGTCTACTGCAAGTTTTGAATAATCGCTATTTGTCTCTTTGTTTAGAACATCTTTGTTTTTAGGACATACTAATTGGCAGACATCACAACCGTATATTTGTCTCCCCATATTTTCCCTATATTCTATGGGAATATAATTTTTTGTTTGAGTTAAATATGATATGCACTTTTTAGAATTAATTCCTCCCTGTGGAAAAATAGCACCGTTAGGACAAGTTCTAACACATATCTTACACTGGCCACAAACATCTACTCTTTCTATAGAATCTGTCTCTATTTCTATATTTGTCAATAAATATCCTAGGTTTATAAATGAACCCTTTAAATTGTTTATAAGGAGACTGTTTTTCCCGTAATTTCCTATGCCGGCAGTCTTGCAGATTTCTTTATCTATGAGAAAAGTTGTATCAACACATGCTATATGTTCAAAATCACGGTATTTCTCCAACTTTTTGGCTAATTTATTTAATGTAAAATTTACTTTTCTATGGTAGTCTTCACCATAGGAAGAGACACTTAAAAGACCCTTGTAGGGCAAAGAAGGAATTTTATAACCACTTCCATAAGGAAGACCAATAGCAATTATACTTTTACATTGAGGGAACAAATTTTTTGCATTTAATCTTTTATTTATATTTTGCTCTTCAAATTCACAATTGTAATTATTTTTTTCCCTATTTATCATAAATTCACTTAAGTAAGAATAGTCTAAAATGTTGCTTATTCCTATCTTAATTCCTAAATTATATCCAATTTCTTTTACTATCTCTTTCATATGTTTTCCTCACACAACAATAGGACATTTACACCCAAGGAGAATTCCAATCCCATATTATCTTATCACAATTTTGGAGAATAATGAAGAAAAAAATCGAGACAGTTAGGTAACTTATCTTTACCTACTGTCCCGATTCTAAAAATTACTTTAAATAACTTTGTATATCCAACCTTCTGGTGCCTCAATATCACCCATTTGTATTCCAAACAATGTATCATATAATTTTTTCGTAACAGGTCCTACTTCTGTTTGGCTGTAGAATACATGCATTTTTCCTTTATGTTCAATTCCGCCAATAGGCGTTATAACGGCAGCTGTTCCACAGGCTCCAGCTTCTTTTAGATTATCTAATTTGTCAATATATACATCTGTTTCAATTGCTTCCATATTTAGATAGTCCCTTGCAACCTGCATTAGTGAAATACGTGTGATACTTGGCAGTATTGAAGATGAATGAGGAGTTATAAATTTATTGTCCTTTGTTATACCGAAGAAGTTGGCAGCCCCTACTTCATCTATCTTGGTATGAGTTAAAGGATCTAAATAAATACAGTCAGCAAATCCCTTGCTAACAGCATCCATATGGGAGCGTAAGCTTGCCGCATAGTTACCTCCTACTTTTATTTTTCCCGTTCCCTGAGGTGCAGCTCTGTCAGCATCAGTCGTAATAAAGTTTACAGGTGTCATACCTCCTTTAAAATATGGACCTACAGGCATTCCGAAAACTCCAAATATGTACTCTTGTGCTGGCTTTACACCTATATTATCACCTACTCCAATTACGTAAGGTCTTAGATAAAATGTAGCCCCGGTACCATAGGGAGGAACCCATGCTGCATTAGCTTTAACTACCTGAACACATGCATCTATGAATTTTTCCACAGGAACCTTTGGCATCATTACGCCTTCACAGCTTTTCTGCATTCTTTTTGCATTTTCATCAGGTCTAAATAGCTGAATACCACCGTACTTGGTTCCATAAGCCTTCATTCCTTCAAAGCATTGCTGCCCGTAGTGTAAAGCTGTTGATCCTTCGCTTATATGAACTTTATTATCTTCTACAAGCTGTCCCTCATCCCATTCCCCATCTTTCCAGTAAGATATGTATCTTTTGTCCGTTTTAATGTAGTTAAATCCTAACTCCGACCATTTAATGTCTTTCTTCTCCATTCCTCTACCTCCTTGTTTTTTAAAATTAATAATACCATTTAAATTTATATATTTCAACAACAATTTTTTTTACATACTTTTACAAGAACCTTACTGTAAAAATTTATAATAATAGTTAGAATATTTGCAGGACACGAATATTTCTTAGCTGGAGGGCTTTAGAATTATTCGTGTCCAAACATAGGTGGGTATTTTTAACTATTAACAGCCTCTGCACCTTTTAATAAAGCTTCTTTATTAATAGGTATCAAATGGGATCTATTTTCACCAAACACTTCCACGAAGGCTTTCAATATAGAATCAATTTCAACTAGCTTTGAAATTTCTAAGTAAGCACCTAACATTACCATATTTGCTATTTTGCTATTACCTAACTCTATAGCAATTTCATTTGCAGGAATATAATAGGCATTTATATCTTTCCTGGTAGTTTCTACATCTATTAAAG
>JAAYRW010000085.1 GCA_012518555.1 Tissierellia bacterium | reverse complement strand
CTGACAGTAAATTCAACCTAGCTGCGGTTTTGTTGATAGGTTCTGCAATATGTTGTGATAACTTTCTTCCAACAAAAATTGATATAATTACTAAAACAAATCCCCATACAACAGTTATAATTAAACTTCTTCATCTCTTATGTTTTCTCCTTTTGTAAAAACTCTGGTGTAATTTCACATATTGTTTATACCCCAATCCCAGCCTTTTTAATCTAGTATTGGGTAATTTACTAGGTTTTTACAATGGAGACTACTTTAAGGTTTGTTTATTCTTCCACTTTCTATTGTTCTCTGCTGTATTTTGAAAGCTATTTCATTTGTTAACATTTCCTTTTTTATTCTCCATTTCCAATTGCCTCCCAAAGTTGAAGGAGTATTAATTCTTGCTTTCGAGCCTAATTGAAGATAATCCTGGATAGGTATTATAACAATATGTGCTTTGCTTTTTAAGATAGTCCTTATTATTTCATCTAATATTTCATTTTCATTTATACTTAAAACTATATTTAAAGCTTTAAGAAGATATTGTTTTTCTTCTACTCTGAGTTTTTCATACCATCCTTTTAATGTATCATTGTCATGGGTTCCAGTATAAGCTACTGAATTTTCTTCATAGTTATTTGGTAAATATGGATTATCTGGATTGCCATCAAAAGCAAATTGTAATACTTTCATTCCGGGAATTGCTAAATCATTTTTTAATTTAATTACACTATCTGTAATGATACCTAAATCTTCAGCAATTATGTTTAAACTACCTAACTCTTTCTTAGCCTTCAGAAACAATTCCTTACCATAGGATTTTTGCCAACAGCCCTTTACAGCATTTTCAGAACCGTAAGGAACTGCCCAAAACTCATCAAATCCTCTAAAATGATCTATTCGTACAAGATCATATAGTCTAAATGAAAAAGAAATTCGATTTATCCACCATCTATAGCCTGTTTCCTTTAAATATCCCCAATTAAAAACAGGATTTCCCCAAAGTTGACCTTGTTCTGAAAAGTCATCGGGAGGCACACCGGCCACTAATTTAGGAACTTTATTTTCATCCAGTAAAAATAAACTGCTTTCTATCCATAGGTCGACACTATCTTCTGCAGCATAAATAGGCATATCACCGATTATTGATATCCCTTTTTTATTAGCGTATTCTTTTAATTTAAAATATTGTTTAAAAAATAAGTACTGTAAAAAAATCCAAAAATTTATTTCATACTTAAGTTGTTTTTTAGCTGCATGTATGGCAGTTTCTTCTCTATAAATAAGTTTTTCATCCCATTTATACCAGGGAAGTTGATTGTTTTTATACTTCAAGGCCATGAAGAAAGCATAATCTTCAACCCAGGGGTTTTCTTTAATAAAATAGTTTATGTCGTACGGTTTTTCATTATTTTTATAGGCTTGACGTAAAATTATATATCGACTGTCAAATAACTTTTTATAATCTATACATTCATCATTACTGCCAAAATCGAGATTTTCTAAATCTGACTGTAAAATAAGTTCCTCTTCAACTAAGATTTCTAAGTCTATGAAGTATGGATTTCCTGCAAATACTGAAAAAGTTGAATAGGGAGAATCTCCATAGCTAGTAGGACCTAAGGGTAGTATTTGCCAATATCTTTGACCTGCAGAATACAAAAAATCAATAAATCTATAGGCTTCCCTACCTAATGTTCCTATTCCGTATTTTGATGGTAGTGAGAAAACTGGTAATAAAATTCCCGAACTTCTTTTCAACATATATATCCCTCATATACTTTACCACGAAAGAAGCAAAAGAACTTGAATTTTAAGATTCCTGGCCATCCTTCAATATGGATAAATTTTCCGTTTAACCTTAATAAAATAGAGTAAATAACTTTACTCTATTTTACATTATATTATAAATACTTTTTTAATATGTCTTTTTTATCTGTTTTTTCCCATGGCAGGTTAAGGTCTTCTCTTCCAAAATGACCGTATGCTGCAATTTGCTGATAAATAGGTCTTCTTAAATCAAAATCTTTTATAATTGCTGCCGGTCGTAAATCAAAGTTTTCCTCTACGGCTTTTTCGATTACTTGATCGCTAACTTTATTTGTTCCGAAAGTTTCTACCATTATGGAAACCGGTTTAGCAACTCCTATTGCATAGGCTAGTTGAACTTCGCATTTATCTGCAAGGCCTGCTGCAACAATGTTTTTGGCAATATATCTAGCAGCGTATGCTCCTGAACGGTCAACCTTAGTAGGATCCTTCCCTGAAAAAGCTCCTCCACCATGTCTTGCATATCCTCCATAAGTATCTACGATTATCTTCCTACCTGTTAAGCCAGAATCTCCTTGAGGTCCTCCGATTACGAATCGTCCTGTAGGATTTATAAAGTACTTGGTGTTTTCATCTAATAAATCTTCCGGAACTATTTCTTTAATAACATATTCTTTCAAATCTTTTTCAATTACGGATTTGCTGACAGTTGGATCATGCTGAGTAGATATAACTATGGTATCCACTCTTACGGGGATATTGTTATGGTACTCTACAGTTACCTGAGTTTTTCCGTCAGGCCTTAGGTAGTTAACTAGCTTGTTTTTTCTAACTTCCGTTAACCTCATTGCAAGTTTGTGGGCTAATGCTATTGGCATAGGCATTAATTCCGGTGTTTCATTACAGGCAAATCCGAACATCATACCCTGGTCTCCTGCACCTAGTATATCATTATGATCGGATTGAGATTTTTTGTATTCATCTGCCTCATTAACGCCCATTGCAATATCTTGAGACTGTTCTTCAATAGAGGTAAATACGGCACAAGTTTTATGATCAAAACCATATTCTGAATTATCGTAGCCTATGTTTTTAATCGTTTCTCTTACTATTTTAGGAATATCAATATAGCAATCAGTACTTATTTCTCCTGCTACAAGTACGAAACCTGTTTTAGTAACTGTTTCACAGGCAACTCTTCCATTTGGATCCTGTTCTAAAATCGCATCTAAGATGCCATCTGATATCTGGTCGCACATTTTGTCAGGATGTCCTTCCGTAACTGATTCAGATGTAAATAACCACTTTTTCATAATTTATCCTTTCTATTGTAAATACTACTATTTAGTGAGGACATTCCTCTATATTACTCCAAAAATTATTTTAACTTTACCCATTCCGTAACTATACCATAAAAAAATCCTCTTCGTAGAAGAGGTCATCTTACTTTCTATAGCCTCATCTTCCGGAAATCCGCGGGAATTAGCACCTTGAATAATCAGGCTGCCGGGTTTCATTGGGCCTCGTCCCTCCACCACTCTTGATAAGGAGTATTTTGTAGTATATTATCACATAGTTATTCCAAAGTCAATTATTTTACACTAACATTTTTTAATAATTTTTCAAGAAGTTAGATAGCTATCTTCCATTTAAACACAGATAAAGATAAAAAAGTAACCCTGAAAGGCTTAGAAACACACAGAGGTAAAGATTCTTTACTTCTAGAAAAAATAAATCCCACAGGTCAAGGAAAAATATTTTATTTTTCACAAAAGGCTAGTCTTTTGGAACTATATTTAAAGTTTTTCGTCTAACTATAGGGATTAATAAAATCCTCTATTGCTATAATTTACTATGGTAAAAACCTTAAATTTATGGCAATCATTTATGAGTTCTGATATACTTAAAATGCTAAAAGAAAGGAATGATAAGATGATATTTAAGAAACTTAAGAAAATAGCAGCCTTTTCAGTTGCCGCAGTGCTTTTACTGACATCAACGGCTTACGGCAGCCTTTACACCGTATATGACTTAAAGGATGAAGTTAGGCTATCAAAAGGTATTAGATATGAAAGAATTGAGAAATACACATCTTCTGGCTGGATGAACCTTAACCTTATTCGTGCCGACCTAACAGATAATTATACGGGAGTAGCCCCTATTAACAATGAAAATGGAGTTTCTAAAAGAGCTACTTTAAGCTCCATGATAAGATCCTCTGGTGCTGTGGCAGCAGTAAACGGAGATTTTTTCTACATGGGAGACCCTACATATACATACGGACCATTAATCAGAAATCATAAATTAATAACATCTCCCCTCCCATATAGTGACGGTTATCCTACGGTTTCAGGCCTTGTAGATGGCTCTGTCGATATTTCCGTCTGGAATCCAAAGATTAGCCTTTATGGTTCCGATTCAACTGAATTTAATGTAATTGTACTAAACAAGACCTCTTCCATAGATTGGGGACCTACGATTTTAACCACTGATTGGAACAAAACTTCGCCAGGATATACTACAAAGGACATTGTTGAAATCGTGGTAACAGATAATATAGTTTCAGAAGTTAGAAAAAACCAACCTCCGGTAAAGATACCTGAAAACGGCTACCTTATTGTTAGCTCTAATGCTACAACTATGGAAAATATGCTGAATTCTTTTAAGGAGGGGCATCCGGTTTCTTTAAATATTGAACTGGATTTCAGTCCTGAAGAAGTTAACTGGTCTTTTGGGGCTTTAAACTACTTGGTAAAAGACGGCATGGTAAATGAAATAAGTTCTCAAGTTTTAGGTAGTCATCCTAGAACCGCCATAGGTTTTAACAAAGATAATACAGAAATGATTTTACTTACAATTGATGGTAGACACCGCGAATATGTAGGAGTAAAGCAAACAGAACTTGCCCAAATTATGATTGATTTAGGCGCTTACAATGCTGTAAATATGGATGGTGGAGGTTCTACTACCATGGGGGTAGACTTTTTGAGAAATGCTAATATAAGCGTAGTCAACCTACCCTCTGACGGCAGAGAAAGAAATATAGCTTCGGGAGTGGGAGTATTTGACAACTCCCCTGAAAGTAATAGAGTAGATAAAATTCATATAGCAGCCTCCCAAGATACTATCTTTAACAATACGGAAACAGAATTAGAATTGAAGTTTTACAATGAATATTATGCACCCTTAGACATTGCTTTAGACCAAGTAAAGTTTGAAGTTTCACCGGCAGGGGCAGGTAAAGTTGTAAACAATCTATTCATACCTGAACAGCCGGGAAAAGCAACTATAACTGCCTATGTGGGAAATGGAGAAGGTCATATTGAAATCGACGTTTTAGACAAAGCTGTTGCCTTGAAAGTAAGTACAGATTCAATAACTTTAGGACTTAATTCAACTTATGAACTAGGGGATGTCTTAGGAATAGATAAGGACGGGAATTCTGCCCTTATACCTTGGAAATATCTAAATTTTTCCTATAGAAATAGAGTGGGTAAAATTGAAGAAGGAATATTCACATCTGGCGATACAGCTAATACAGGTGCCGTAACCATTAGCTTTGACGATGCAGTTAAAAATATATTAGTTAAGGTAGGTTACAGATATAAAACATTAGACCGCTTTGAAAATTTAGATAATTTAAAATTAAGATTGTATCCTGAAGAATCTAACGGTCAAATATCTATTAGGAAAGATTTGGTAAAAGAAGGTCATCATGCTTTAAAGTTAGATTATGACTTTACTAAAATGACTGATCAAAGTATTGCTTTTATAGAATTTGGAGAAGACGGAGAAGGGATTAAACTAGAAGATAAACCTTTAGCAATAGGAATGTGGGTTTATGGAGATGGCAAAGACCATTGGCTTAGAACGAGAGTCTATGATGTCTACGGCAAGGAAGTAAGAATTGATTTTGCAGAAGAAGTAAACTGGACAGGATGGAAATGGGTTGAAGCAAAAATTCCGGAAGGTATTGCATATCCCATAAGATTGAAAAATATATATTTAGCTGAAATTAATGAAACAAAAAAAGATGCCGGAACAATATATATTGACAATTTAAGAGTAATGTACGAACCTATGGACAAACAATTAGGTTTAAGAGAAGAAACTAAATTTGTAGACCCTCTTAAAACTTCTAAAATTGCAGACTATATTGAAAAATTAACAATATCTCAAGGTGAGTATGATTATGAAGGTAGTGGTGAAATAGTATATTGTGAAGGAATAATATCAAACGGAAGTATGAGTGCCTCTAATACTACTATGTGGAACAATATTAAGTCACTATCCAGCTACCAAGATAAGGTATTAGTATTATCGATGAATGCTAGTATAGACAATATAAAGGATGAAAGAGAAGTAAGAATATTAAAAGAAATCCTTGAAAATGCTTCTGTAAATAATGATGTATTCCTTGTATTTGAGGGAGAAAGTGAAAATACTATTATAGAAAATAGAGTAAGGTACATTAGCTATACAGAAAATTTT
>JAAYRW010000084.1 GCA_012518555.1 Tissierellia bacterium | reverse complement strand
AAGTAACCTACGACCAAACTTGTGGCAGGCTAGTATGTGGTAAAACTAGTTGCTGGTGTGAATATGATACTACTCGTGGTTTAACTGCAACTTATAGATATACAGGTACAGGGAAATTATTAATTAACGGTACAGGGGTAGGGCCAGTACCAACCCAAAGCGTGGTAGAGTTTAAAGAAATGTATCCGCATTTAGTGGAAGTACCGTATTAAAAATTTAAAAGCCTCCTAAAGGAGGCTTTTTTTATACCTATAAATATATATAAGGAGATGATTTTGTGAATAAAAAAATCTTAAATTGGGAAACCGCACCAGAGTTTCTATATGTTCCAGAGATGGCACAACTATTGAGAATTTCAGAAGTGAAAGCATACGCCATGTGTAGGCAAGCAGATTTTCCTTGCTTTAGAATTGGAAAATCCATAAGAATTTCAAAAGGAAATCTTAAGGAATGGGTAAAGGAACAAAGTAGCAGCCCCAATGTTTCTAGTGTGCTATAATAGCACACTAGAAAGGGGGTGAAAATATGTCAAAGCCTAAAAAAAGAGGCAATAATCAGGGTTCAATATACCAAATAAAAGATGGGCGTTGGGTATCGGCTATTACCGTAGGCTACAACCAGAATGGCAATCCAAAAAGGAAAATATCTTATTCCAGAACTAAAAAAGAAGCCCAGAAAAAACTCGTAGAAGCCCAATATATGTACCAAACTGGGCAATTAACGCAAGAGAAATTGCAAGATATCTCCTTGAACCAATGGCTAGATATTTGGCTAGAAAATTACAAAAAGAATTCAGTAAAAGCTAAAACATATATTTCCTACCAAGAAATGATAGAATTTTACCTAAAGCCAGAACTAGGACATGTTAAACTAAAGGATTTATCCATAATTCAGGTGCAAATGTTTGCGAACAAAATGCAAGTATCGCCAAGAACAGTACAATACACTATTTCTATTTTAAAGCAGGCCCTAAATCAAGCCCAGGCCCAAGGTTATGTAAATTCCAACGTAGCTAGTAGTGTGTCCCTGCCAAGGCAAGCACAGGCCAAAGCTAGGGCCTTATCTGCTACAGAAGCAGAAAAGATATTTAGCGTAATTGATAATCCTATCCATTATGCCATTTACTACAGCCTACTCAGCACTGGAGTACGTAGAAGTGAACTTTTGGCCTTGAAATGGGAGAATGTTAGCCTAAAAGAGAAAACATTTAATATCAGTAAAACAATTACAAAGGATGCTAACAACTCATGGATTATAGATACCCCTAAAACGCCTGAGAGCGTTAGAACCTTCTCTATACCAGATAAGTTAGTTACAGTATTAAGAAGCCATCGTAGTGAACAGAATAAGCAGATTCTACAAGCAGGAAATTTATACAATAATAATAATTTCATATTCTGCAAGGATGATGGCGATATGTATTGCCCACACTATATTTCACGCAGGTGGAATATGTATGCTAAAAAAGCTGGAATAGAAAGCAACCTCCACATGCTAAGGCACACCTTTGCTACTATGGCCCTGCAAAATGGCGTAGATATTACAACGGTTAGTAAAATGCTGGGCCACAAAAATGTAACCACCACATTAAACATTTACAGCCATACCCTGCCTAATTCTACAGAAAAAGCAGCAGGTGTTATAAATGCCTTACTGCCATAAAAAATACCCAGTATAAACTGGGCATTATCTCCCAAAAAAGCTAGTTATTTTAACTGGCTTTTTGCCTTCCTGCTATCAAGTTGCTATCATTCAAAAATATATTTAATATTTTAACACAAAGCATAGAACCTTAAAGGGCTATACTTCGGAATTTATTCAAGACAAACGAGGGGACGGTTCTCTGTTTGGACAAACGAGGGGACGGTTCTCTGTTTGAGGTTTTTTGCTTTTTACACCCCCGCCTTATAAATCCTATAAATAGTAAAACCTGTAAGCCTTGATAGCTGTCTCAAAGAGACTCCCTGTTCTTCCCTTAGATCCAGTATAATTTTATCCTGGAGCTCTTGTTCCATATTTTGAATTTTAGCTAATTCTATATTATGTTTGTTGAACACTAATTCCCTTACCTCTTCATCAGAAAGAGTCCTTTTTTCTTCTTCAATATCCAGACACTTCTCATTGCTAATTTCTTTATGAAATGCTCTAAATCTCGCCAATGAATCATTTTTATCAGATGAAAATAACTGTAAAGCAAAATTAGTATTCACCATCTTGCTTTGTTTCGCGTATTCCTTATAGCTGCTCCATTTGTATTTCTCCAAATCACTTGTTAGAGAAGCTTTTAATGGATTTTGGTGAATATAACGCAATACTGTTAAAAAATAGGCATCATTTTCCACTGGTTCACTTTTGAACCTACCTTGAAATAGGTGTCCGCTTCGATTGTATTGCCAATTGTACCAATAGACATAACTAACCCCAATGCGTTTCATGGTATTTCCGATTTCTTCATTTCCTTCTTTCATTAATAAATGAAGATGGTTTCCCATTAAACAATAAGCGTATAGTTCAAAGTCAATTTCTTTTTGATACTTTTCTAGAGTATCTAGGTATCTAGAATAATCTTCGTCTTCAACAAAGATGTTTTGCTGATTTATTCCCCTTACCATTATGTGATATATCCCCGTTGAGCTCAGTATTCGTCTTGTCCGTGACATCTTTTATCACCTCAACAATATAATAAACTACAATAATTCCTAATGCAAACAGAGAACCGTCCCCCTGTTTGTCCTAATCTATTTAAAGGGTATGGTGATAATACACATACATAATTAGGTCTATGTATTACACTAACAGCTTTAAAAGTAATTAACCCTAGAAGTACATACGAAAGAAGTGAAACTAAAATGAAATCTTTTTTCAAACTAATTACTCCCTCTTATAAAAATTCGGGTATTACCAGTATTATCCTGAAAATATCCTTAATTTTTATTTTGGTAATTTTGTTATTAGTTCTGGCAATTAGTATAACATCAGTTCTTTTCTTTGGTCTTTTTTCAAGTCTTGGTCTTGAGATTAAGCATTCTGTGCCTTTAGCTTTGAGTTCAGCTTTTTTATATTTATGGCTGAAATATAAATATACTTAAATATTTTCATTATTATAGCCTTATTCTAGCTGGTCTCTCATTATCCTCTTATTTAGGCTTACGCTTTATAGCTGGATTCCCAGACCCTTTACAAGAAATACTTTATCGCCCATGGCTTATCTTGTTGCTTTTTGGACTAGCTTGGTACTTCACCATAAAGGATGTTTT
>JAAYRW010000083.1 GCA_012518555.1 Tissierellia bacterium | reverse complement strand
TTTCTAATGTCTATTCTGAAGGGGCATATAAGGGAAAGAAAATGGACGGATTTTATGAAATGATCTTATATAGTCCGACAGTGTATACTTGGTACCTTAGTGAGTTTGTAGATATAGAGTATTGTAGGGACTTGAAAAGTATGGTAATGGAAGTTGGGTATGTGCTGGATAATGTAGAGGACTTAAAAAGATTAACTGAACTTAAATATTTTAAACTTAAAAGATTAATCTACTCAGATTTTAAAGAAAAAGATATAAAGGAAAATTTACCAGTGGATTGTGAAGTCTCTATATCTTATAGATAGGACAACAGGGAAAACTTTAAAAATAGTAAGAAAGCTATAGTACAATAGTAGCAAGGTATTCCTTATATTATAGGAAGGGATCAAAATTATTGCTAGCTTATAGATAAGTTAATTTATACTCAAGAAGAAAATTACATGAACTAATAATTGATTGAAATATCGATAAATTTAAATTTGTAGGTGGTACTATGGAAAGAATCAAAAGTTTGAATGGCTATCAAAAATGTGTCCTAATATTTATGGTTACTATGGCAATGGTATTTGCGGTAGTTTATTCCATAATAATTTCAAAAGTTGGTTTTGAATATAAGAACACAATTCTTGTTCCAAGTAAAGAAAATGATAGTACCTTGTATTCTGGTAAAATCCAAGGGCAGCAGGCATATTTTACGGTGTCTGAGGATAAGACCGTTATATTTCAGCAAGGCGATAGAACCTATGGCCCTTATACAAGAAAAGAAGACCCTACAGCTATTTCAAAGGATGAAGAAATGTCAGAATATATGACTGGTGTGGAGCTACATCAAGGGGAAGATCTATAGGCTGGACTGCCCTGACGATTACGGCATTGGTATTATTTATTGTGGGTCTTCAGTAGCACAACATCCAATTTATAATGCATGAAAAGCAAGGGTTTCGGTTCTTTAATAGTTTAGTATAATTATATTTAAGATGGTAACCAGTTACATATATGTAGATTTATGTGTAGCAACTAAAATAAATTAGAAGAGGTGAAAATCTTGACTGAAGAAAGAAATAAAATAAGACTATTGCTGTATGGAAGCATGATTGTGGCTATTTTATTAGGGATATATGCTCAGGATATTGCATACTTTTCAAACAGAAATTTAGCAATACCCCTGATGGTTGGTATAAGTATTCCAACAATACTAAGTGTATTTTTATTTCTGGGTCCACCTATGTTAGTGTCTAAGTTTAGCAAACAAAAAGCGATGTCGCCAAAAGAGTTTAATATATATTTGGGACTTAATGTTTTGCTAGGCCTAGTTGTATCAGCCTTTTCACTAGTTGTTTTAGTAGCATGGTGTGGTTAATATCTTAGATTAAGACACATCATTTTTAAAGTACGTCACATCAGCAATAAAATAAAAGATTATAGAATCATATCTTAGCGGTACAGACCTAAAACCTGGGCCGTTTTTTTATTTCCCCCAGAAAGTAGGTTGCCTATATGGTAACTGTTGAAGAAACATCTCAGCAACTAGATCGTGCAAATTATCAGAAGACATAGTACAATAGAAGTAATACATGTTTTCTGGAGGTGAACAAATAATGAATGGGGAAAATGAAATATATAAAGAAGCCGTTGAAAAGTATTATGATGAGGGGGCAACAGACCTTCCCGCAAGTTACCTTGCCAATAACAAGCTAATTATTAATCACGAAGAAAGAAATTTTCTCGAAGAATTAAAGAAGTCGCTTAATGAGTGCCAAAGATTTTATATGAGTGTTGCTTTTATTAATTTTAGTGGCCTTCAGCTTTTGCTGGATACATTTAAGGAATTGGAAGACAAAGGAGTTGAGGGGAAAATTTTAACTTCCACCTATCTTAACTTTACAGAGCCTAAAGCTTTAAGACGTATTAAGGAATTTTCAAATATTGATCTTAAGATTTTTCTTGCAAGTAAAGAAGTTGGTTTTCATACAAAGGCATATATCTTCGAGCAAGAAGATTCTTATAAAATTATTATAGGCTCATCAAATATTACACAAAGTGCACTTAAGAGTAATATTGAGTGGAATGTATCTACTATTTCTAAGAAAGATGATACTTTTGCCAAGGAGGTAATAGAGGAGTATTTAAAGCTTTGGGAAAGGACAGATATTGTAGACGAGGAGTTTATTAAAAAATATGATGCCCTAGTAAAAGAAATAAATAAAAATGAAAGGCAAAATGAAATACAATTATCTGATTATCAAAGTATAAAACCTAATCCCATGCAAAGACGGGCAGTTGATAATTTATCTAGGCTTAGAAGAATGGGTGAAGAGAAAGCCTTAGTTATAGCTGCTACAGGTACAGGAAAGACATATATGTCTGCATTTGACGTGATAGAGTATAATGCGAAAAAAGTATTATTTATAGTACATAGGGAAGAAATATTGCAAGATGCTAGGAGGGCATTTGCCAGGCTAGTCAAAAATAAAGACATGAAAATGGGAGTATATACAGGGAGCAGAAAGGATACAGAAGTAGATTTCCTCTTTGCAACAATCCAGTCCATGTCTAGGCATTTACATTCATTTTCAAAGGATGAATTTGAATACTTGATTATTGACGAAGCTCATCATTCATCAAGCTCATCCTATAAAAAGGTTTTAGATTATTTTACTCCTAAATTTTTACTTG
>JAAYRW010000082.1 GCA_012518555.1 Tissierellia bacterium | reverse complement strand
GTATAGTGAACAAAGTGCCAATCCTTGGCATTTCCATTAGTATCTGCTGAATACATGCACATGGGAGCCATTACAATCCTGTTTTTTACTTCTAAATCCTTTACTTTAAAGCTTGTAAAAAGTTTTGACATTATTTCCTCCTACAATATATACTCTACTATAAAAGATACCCTCTGCTATCCAGCTTTAACCATCAATTATGCAAGAGTCTTCACTGCCACACTTTTCCATAAACGTTTTTATATTGTTTCTTTCCTTTTCAATATCTACATTTGTTCTTCCCATTCTATCACAGTAGCCTAATAGGGCAACTTCCGCGACATCCGTATCTTTTTTCATAGCCTTAATATCCGCAAAGGGCATATCTCTTACAACATGAAGAATTTGCATATGCCACCTTACAAGGGAAGCTACTTTTTTTATAAAAGGAGTATCAGTGCTAAATTCTTGAAGAAACTTAATAGCTAAATCAGTTCCTACTTTCTCATGATTATATGCCGTTATTTTTCCTCTTCTATTTCTTGTTGTTTCAGCCTTTCCAATATCGTGTAACAGTGCTGCCCACATAAAAACTCTTTCATCCTTACTTTTATTTTTATTCTTAGCCGCACAGTCAAGAACTAACATGGTATGATTCCATACATTGCCTTCAGGATGGTATTTGGGAGATTGTTCAGTGTCCTTTAGTTTATAAAGCATGTGAAAGGGGTATTCTTTAAATATTTTTGTATTTACAATTGAATTTAAATAAATAGAAGGCTGTTCACTAAGCAAAATATAGTTATTTATTTCGTAAAGAAGTAATAATTTGTTTTCATCGCTAATTTCATTTAAATTTAATTTCTTTTGTTTAAGTAGCATATATACCTCTGTAAATTTAATCTTTATAAATCTAACATGCCACCGTTAACATATTAATATTCTGTTAATTTTTTCTTTGAGATTTTTACTAATTGTCTATTTGTAAAAAAGAGTTTAATAAGTTAATTATTGAAGGAAATCCAATGGAAGTTTACTATAAAGTCATAAAAAAAAATATTTCATATAGAATGTTAATAGTTTAAAAGGATGTGAATATATGAAAAAAAGGAATGTTTCAACACTAAAAGTAGCAGCAACATATATAGGAACAGTTGTAGGGGCAGGCTTTGCTACCGGCCAAGAAGTGTTGCAATTTTTTAACAGATTCGGAGCTATGGGGTTGGTAGGTATTATACTTGCAAGCTATATGTTTATTCTATTCGGATATATAATAATGGATTTAGGTAAAAGATTAAATTCCCGCTCTCACGAGGAAATAATCAAGTATTCAGCCGGTAACACCCTCGGTAGCCTAATAGACATAATGATAACTTTCTTTCTTTTTGGTTCTTTTACGGCAATGATAGCCGGAACGGGAGCACTTATTAATCAACAGTTTAACTTACCTCATGCCATTGGAAATATATTTATGACCCTTTTAACCGGCTTAACTGTAGCTACAGGAATAAATGGTGTAATTAATTCTATAAGTTATGTAGTTCCCTTTCTCTTAACTGCAGTTATTGGAACAAGTCTTTACTCATTTATTCATACTCCCCCGGTTATTACCGCCCCAGTAACAAATATAAGTAAAAATTTATTACTAAACAACTGGTTAATGGCTGCTATTTTATACGTTTCATACAATATTATTATTTCAATTGCTGTTTTAGGACCTTTGGGAAGAGAAGCTAAAGACTATAAGTCTATAAGAAAGGGGGCTATTTTAGGAGGGACTGGTTTAGGTTTAGGGGCTGCTATGATTTATTTATCTTTGTCTGGCAATATAGCTGTCGCTAATTTAGAAGTTCCCATGATTGCGATAGCAAGTCAATTATCGCCTAAAGTTCAAACAGCCTATGCCCTTGTGTTAGTAGCCGAAGTTTACACAACTGCAGTAGGCTCACTATATGGATTTACATCCCGTATAACAGATATTCAAAAAAAGCCTTTTAGAAGTAAGTTGCTAATTACGATTATCTCCATAGCAGCTTTATTAGCAAGTCAGTTTGGATTTTCCAACATTGTAAAATACCTATATCCGGCTGTAGGATATGGAGGAATAATAATGTTAATATGTTTAATTTATATAAAGAAAAAGGGATTTGATAAACTTTAATAATATGAAATGTGAGATTTTTATTATATGTAGAGAGGGTGAGATAATGTTTAAATATGTAGAGCTGTCAGTATGCAGCTCTACTGTTTTGATCTTAATATTATTACTTTAAGGTTCTATTTTTAGAAATATATTATATTTCTTTTGCTGCTTCAGCTAGAACTTCCGTTGCCTTTTCAGGATTTTCCATAACAAGCATATGAGTACATTTTTCAAAAGCTACAACTTTTGAATTAGGTATTTTGGAATTTAAATATTCTGCCGTTTCTGCAGAATATAAAGTACTTACCGCACCGTGTGCAATAGTTGTTGGAACTGTTATATTTTGCAATATATCCCTATAATCATTATATCCCATAGCAAGCCACATGGAGGTCATTATATGAGGAGTGTTTGTTAATGCCATCTCCATGGTAGGTTCTATCATTTCATCAGTAAAATATGGCACTGCTCTTCTCAAGAAAGGTTCCATAAAATCAGCTAAGTTATTGTTCATGGTAGTCATATCATCTAATGCAGCTTGTAAAGTATATTCACCATGCCAAAGACCTAATTTCCATTCATCATCGTTTAATAATTTTGGAGTCATGTCGAACAATACTACGGCAGCTAATTTTTCCACTCCGTAAGTTTTAACATATTCAAATGTTGTTGAAGCACCCATTGACCATCCACCTAAAAGTATCTTGTCAAGATTCAAATGCTCAATTAACTCCCTTAAATCTACCGCAAAACGATTTAAAGTTAAACCGAATTCCGGTCTGTCGGACTTTCCATGTCCTCTGTGATCATAAACCACAACCTTGTATTCTTTGCTTAATTCTTCCACTTGAGGTTGAAATACGGAACTATCCTGAGACCATCCATGAACCAATACGATTGGTTTTCCCTCACCTTTTACATCATAAAACAATTTAATGCCATCACTGGTTGTAAAAAATGCCATAACTTCCTCCTATGTTATAAATTTCGCTACTATTTAATTATACCATAATTTTACTATTTTGTGGCTATTTTTTACTATTTACCCAATAACATTTATGACCCGCAATTTATGTTTTAAAAATTAATAAATTATGCTATAATCTTAGCAACAAATAAATCGAGGATGTGTGATGAAAAGAAGAGACATTTTGCTTGCAATACTTTTAGTAATTATATGGGGTGTCAACTTTACCATTATTAAGCTAGGACTTAGCGGAGTTCCCTCAATGCTTTTAGTTGCATTAAGATACATGCTAACGTTTTTTCCAGCAATATTTTTTATTAAAAAACCAAAAACAGAGTTGAAATATATTGTGTTGTACGGGCTATTTGTTGGTGTAGGTCAATTTTCATGTGTATTTTACGCTATGGAAATAGGAATGCCGGCTGGAATTGCTTCAATCGTACTTCAAATACAAACATTTATATCATCTATTTTTGCAATGATATTTTTAAAAGAAAAATTAAAGTCAAAACAAGTAATAGGGTTCATAGTAGCAGCATTAGGATTAATACTGATTGCCTCTGCCGAGGGTGTCAATATGGATAAAGCACCTCCTTTGGCTTATTTACTAATGATTGCAGCTCCTACCTTTTGGGCTGCCTCTAATATAGTAGCGAGAATTGCTTCCGACAAAGCTACCGCCAAAGGTGAGAAACTAGACATGATAAGTATGGTTGTATGGTCGGGACTAATTCCTCCAATTCCAATGGTTGGATTAGCCTTAATGTTAGATAGTCCCGAAACTTTACTCAATGTCATGAAAAATTTAAAGGGTATTTCTATTTTTGCTGTAATATACCTTGCTTTTGCTGCGACTTTAACGGCATATGGCATCTGGAGCATATTGATTGCAAGCTATCCAATGAGTACTGTTGCTCCAATTCCCCTATTAGTGCCTATAGTCGCTCTTCTATCTGCAAGAATAGTTCTTTCAGAACAACTTTCAACAATGCAGTGGTCAGGATTCATAGTTGTTCTAATAGGACTAATTGTAGCAAATGTTGATTTTGATATGGTAAAAGACCTATTTAAAAAACATAGTGAAGCTCAATAACAAAAATAAGGAACGATGTTCGTTCCTTAAGCTGTATTAATCAGTAGGGTTTTCCATTATACCTATGAAAAGAGGTATTCCTGTAGTAACATCAACAATTCCATAAACAAAAGGTCTATCAAATACTACTTTTGGCAGTTCCGGAGGCATTGATGTTACTTCCGCTGTTATAGAAGTAACTGCTGCGGCTTCCGTTCCCTTCTCATCAACCCTAATAAATGTTTTTTGCATTACTTCACTTATGTACAACTCCCTTTTTAAATCTTCTTTCATAAATGAAAAATCTGCTTTGTAAGGTTCAAAGGCTATGTTCATTCCCATATTGGATAATTCATTTTTTAAGCTATCTTCATAACTGCTTTCAAACTTTGGAAGGGACAGCTCAATATTTTTAGATTCTTTATCCTTCAATAATTTTATTAAGTCTAAAGCCCTAAGGCTATTTATTAAATCTTTAGGTGTTTGACCTTCTTCCGGTAGTATACCAATAAATGCAAATTGTTCATCAAGATAAGGCAATACTACACCGGTTATGCCATTAGCCTCTAAATAGTCAATTTCTCCCCTTCGGTTCATAAAATCTGTTTTAACTTTGCCTGTTGATGTATTAAACTCTCCTTCATAGGTCCTATTGGCAGAAAATTGTTCCTTCCAGTCTCCTTTAAAATAAATTGCATTGATTAAATACATCATTACATCATCGCTTATTTCGCTAACTATTTCTTCTATTGTGTCATTGGTGGCTTCTTTCACCCATTTGTTAATTTCAGTAGGTGCTGAACTACTACTAAAATCCAGGCTCCTTATATATGCTGAATAATAATCGGCATTCCTTTGTAGGAAATCTTTATTGGCATTAAAACCTTGTCTGTACCAAATTGAATTCGATATTGAAAATTTTGCAATTCTATCTTTAGACAATGAAGTCATCCAGTCTTTAAGATCTATATTTAAGTCTTCTATTGTTATATTATCTGCACTTAGGGTTTTAAGCATCTCTGTTTTAGTATCTCCCTTTGCCCCATTTAATGCCATTGATAACGCTAAGTAAGCAGACGGTGGAGAAATCATTATATTTCCTTCATTCTCACTACTTTCTTTAAACATCTTCCAGCTAAAGTTCAATATTGCTTGATTTAACTCCATATCCATCGGTTCAGCTACCCTATCCTTATTTTTTGAAACTATTCCTTTCATCAAGTCGCCAGAGGGTGAAGAGCAACTTGCCAAAAACATAGTTGCCACAAGTAATAAACATATTGTTAAACTTAATTTATTTTTCATATGAATAACCTCCTTAATACTAAGACGGTTGTAAAGGGAAAATTGTTCCTAATATATGCCTATAAAAAGAAGTAAATATTATTGAATTAAAGAAATATTATGATATAATTGCACATAAATAACAAAAGGGGTTATCGAATGATTCATGATATAGAACCAAGAATATTTAATAATAGTTTTAAAAATAAAAAAGCAGAATCAAGGGATTTGTTTCTTTCCTATGATGGGGATAAGGTACTTGTTAGGGAAGATAAGGACAAACTTTGGTATCCATCTTTTTCTGATTTTGAAAAACAATATCCAGAACTAATTAATACTGCTCAATTTCTTTTTACTATTGATACAATTAACTATTACTTAGTTGAAGAAAAAGGTCTCGATACAGTTGATGGATGGACATATGTAACTACAGGTAGATTCAGAACAGAAATAAAGTATTGGCGTTCTTTCGCAGGGGCTGTTGGATGGCAGCTTAACAGATGGTATGAAAATCATAAGTTTTGTAGCAGATGCGGTAAAACCCTGAAACGTTCAGAAAAAGAAAGAATGCTTTATTGTGAATCTTGCGGATTTCAAGTCTATCCTACCATATCTCCCTGTGTAATAGTTGCCGTTCATGATGGTGATCGACTGCTTTTAACTAAGTATGCAGGACGTGCTTATACAAATTATGCTCTTATAGCAGGCTTTGCTGAAATTGGAGAAAGTTTAGAACAAACAGTTTTAAGAGAAGTAAAAGAAGAAGTTGGGTTAAAAGTTAAAAACCTAAAATTTTACAAAAGCCAACCTTGGCCTTTTACGGATACTCTTCTTGCCGGATTTTATGCTGAACTTGACGGTGACGATACAATTACTCTTCAGGAGGATGAACTTTCATTAGGCATATGGGTTAAAAGGGAAGATATACCTCCAGCAAAACTAAATATAAGTCTCACAAGCGAAATGATGGAAGCATTCAGAACAGGAACTGTAGAATTATGATACCAATACTAAATTTAAACTGTCCCAAAATTATTAGGACAGTTTCTTAATTCTTCAAATTGCATCCTCATAATCAGCTTTTTTCTCATATTTTCGGAATCCTTTGTCAATTTTCTTCATTATCTGCTAAGGATGAGAGAATGGCAGCTTTTGACACTATTCCTTTTAATACTCTATCTCCATTGACAACTGCAATTGGATGTTTTGCTTCAGCTGCACATGTAAGAATATCGTTTATTAAGGTTTCCTCTGTAACTGTATAATTGTCCTCTTCTACTAAATCAAAGAGTTTAATATTTTCTTTGTGGGCTTTTATAGCGTCTTCAATAGTGATTATGCCAATATATCTCATATTAGCATCTACAGCGTAGGCTGTGGAAACGGAATTTCGCTCCATTTGGCGAATTGCATTTCGTGCTGAATCATTTTCCCGTATTAAGCATGCTGGTGTTATCATTATGTTTTTAACGCTGACAACTCTTGTTTTATCGGCACTTTCTATGAAATTTTTCACATAATCGTCTGCCGGATTTGTTGTCATATTTTCCGGTGTATCTACCTGAACTATTTTTCCATCTCTCATTATGGCTACTTTATCGCCCAGCTTGAAAGCTTCATCTATATCGTGGGTAATAAAAATTATGGTATTTTTGAGTTTTCTTTGTATGGATAAGAGCTCGAAGTGCATATCTTTTCTCACTAAGGGGTCAAGAGCTGAAAAAGGCTCATCCATTAAGAGAACCTCCGGATTATTAGCTAATGCTCTAGCCAATCCTACCCTCTGTTTCATTCCTCCGGAGAGACTGTGGATAGGTTTGTCTTCCCAACCTTCAAGTCCAACAAGTTTTGCCATTTCAATAGCTCTTTCTTGTCTCATTTCTTTGGAAACTCCTTTTACTTCAAGACCATATGCAATATTATCCATAACATTTCTATGAGACATTAAACCAAAGTTTTGGAATACCATGGAAATTTTATTTCTTCTAAATTCTAATAGTTCTTTTTTACTGAAGGATTTTATATTTTTCCCATTATAAATTATTTCTCCAGATGTTGGCTTTAATAATCCGTTAAAACATCTTACTAAAGTGGATTTACCAGATCCGGATAAGCCAATTATAACAAATATTTCTCCTTGCTTAACTTTAAAAGATACATCCCACAAGGCTACCGTAACTCCTGTTTTTTTCCCTACTTCTTCTTTGTTAGAACCTTCCCTCATCATTTTTATTGCTTCTTTTCGATTCATGCCATATAATTTTGATATATTCTTTACTTCAATAATATCCATTATTCAACCACCTCTTTTTTCCTTATTAGTCCTTGTGTGAGGCGATCAAAAATTATTGCTACTATTACTATTGCAATACCAGGCAATAATGCCTTTCCTAATTCAACCCGATTAGTGGCAACCAATATTTCTAAACCAAGGCCTTCTGCGCCTATTATTGCACAGGTTACTACCATGGACATTGCCATCATAATAGTTTGGTTAACGCCTGTCATAATTGTAGGTAAGGCTTGTGGAATCTGAACTTTTATAAGGGCTTGCATTTTTGTGGAGCCAAAAGCTATTGCTGCTTCTTGCACTTCCTTATCAACATAGATTATGCCATGGCTTGTCATACGTATCATAGGAACTATTGAATATATAACAGTGGCCAATAAAGCAGGCATTGCTCCCGTGTTAAATAGCATGACCGCAGGAACCAAGTAAACGAAGGTGGGCATGGTCTGCATCATATCCAAGACCGGCCTTATGGCATTTCCTGCCCTCTTACTCATAGCTATTAATATTCCAATAGGAAATCCTAAAATTAAAGAAATCATTACTGCTACCATAACTACACTTAGAGTGTCTATCATATGCTCCCACAAATCTGCTGCACCGATAAAAAACATCATTGCCCCATACAGCAGCCCGACTCTAATTTTCTTGCTTACTATATATCCTAAAATCATTACTATTAGTATTAACAGAAACCAAGGAATAGAAGAAAGTATTCCTTCTACTCCTTGTATCGCATCAATTGCAACATCCCTAATACCATCAAGTACATCTTTGTTACTTCTACTAAATTCTTTAACAGCATCGTCTATTGTCATCCCAATTCTAAACTTCCATGCATCAGGAAATGAAAATATATGCTCTTTCATGGTATATCCTTCCTTGTTTATTTATTAAGATAAGCGCGAACCTTTTCGGCATTTTCTTCAGGAAGCCATTCATCTAATAAATGATCATTCTCCTTAAGCAGCCACAAGGCTGTCTCTTCGTGACTTGCTTGGGTTTCGTCAAGATATGCCAAGGCCTCTGCCATTAATTGACTGCCTGTTTGATAGTTCTTGAAAAATTCCAGTAGATCCGGAGCTTTATCTGCAAACTTGTTACTGCTTACTATTTTTAATTCTTGTTTAGGAAACTCGCATTTACCATCCATGAAAACTTCTGGATCATAAGGTGCGTCTTCCAATAAAACCAAGTCTAGTTTACCGGTTACCCAAGTAGGTTCATAAGCGTACCCAACCCATGGTTCACCTGAATTATAGGCTGATACTAAGGATGCAAATATTGCAGCTTCGCTTCCTAATCTAATGTAGTTGTACATTTCATCTAAACCATAGTATTCATACTTTTTATATAAAACTTCATCTGCCATCCATCCTGGTATGGAACCGTAAATTCGTCCCTTAGTTTTATCTTCATAGTCTACAAATACATCCGGATAGTCTTTTAAGTCTTCAACAGTTTTCAAATCTGGTGCCATAGCTTCTATACCTCTTTCTGCATCCCCTTCAATTACGTAGCGGGGAACATAAAGACCCTGGGCACTATCTGGCACTAATATTCCAACGTCCACTATATCTCCCTTGGCGACGTCGTCTTCATAACTTGCCACATTATCTGTCCAGCTTTCAATATCTAGGTCTATATCACCTGTAATAATTGCTTGCCAGTTCATAGAGGATGAAGCAGAAGATGTTTCAAAAGTATAGCCAGTATATCCATTTTCGACTATAATTTTAGCAATTTCATTATGGACCTTTTGACTGTCCCATCCATTATCCGTTACTACAATTTTAACTGGTTGATCGGAATCTGTCACATCACTACTACATCCTGTAATTATTGAAACTATCATTAAGATAGCTAAAGTTAATGCTAATAGTCTTTTCATACCTTCCTCCTTTGTTTGTTAAAGATTTTTTATTAAAACACGAAAATAAGAGTAAAATAAATAAAATGTATCAATTGATACAATTCTTATGTTTTATTTAGTTTCTCCTTTATGCTGAAGTTTATACTAAAGTAAATAGACTGTTAAATAAAGATGTCTAGGGGGTTAATCTGATATTTAATATATTCACAAGACATTAATATTGTATATATTTTTGTAAAGCTTGTCAAATTTTATGCTAAAATTTCGGTGTTTTTTCTTTTTTGTGTCATTTATGTAATAATTTTATTAAGCAATGCCTCTATTGACTTCATTGATTTATGAGAGGTATTAAAACTCAAATTATATTAACAAATAAATATTATTAATATTTTGTAACAATCCAAAAAGACAGACCTTTTGTCTGCCTTTTTGGATTGTTAATATATTCATTATCCTTAGATAATTTATCTTTTATTTTGTTAAATACTTAGGAACAACTTCATTTTCTATCATATGATCGTAACTTTGTCTCTTTACTATTATTTCTGCTTTACCTTCCCTAACCAATACAGTTGCAGGAAATGGATTTTTGTTGTAGTTGCTTGCCATTGAATAGCTGTAGGCACCCGTTGAAAAAATCGCAAATATATCCCCTCTTTCCAAAGGGGCAACCTCTATATCTTTAATTAAAATATCCCCTGATTCACAGCATTTACCGCTTATGGTAACTAAATCTGTCTTAGGCTCTTGAGCTTTATTTGCTACTATTCCTTCATATTTTGCCTGGTACAAGGCAGGTCTTATATTATCGGTCATTCCACCGTCTACCGAGACATATTTTCTAATTCCTTTTATATCTTTTATAGTACCTACTGTGTATAGAGTTATACCTGCTTCTCCTACTATACTTCTGCCTGGTTCAATTACTATTTCAGGTCGTGTAATATTTAAGTCTTCTGAAAACTTCTCGATTTTTTCCATCATTGGGTCAAGGAAGTATGAGTATGGTTTTTTGTTATCTCCTTCTGTATATTTGATACCAAAACCTCCTCCTACATTTAATTCGGGAGTTACAAAGTTAAACTTATCCTTAGTATCTTTAATTAATTTTAAAGCAGTATCTAATGCTTTTAAATGAGATTCGTTATTATGTAATTGTGAGCCTACATGGAAATGAAATCCTAAAAAGTTTATGTAGGGCGAATTAATAGCCTGTTCAACTGCCGGGAATATTACTTCATCGTCTAAAGGAATTCCAAATTTGGAATCTTTTTTTCCTGTTACTATATAATCATGGGAATCACTTTTAACTCCAGGAGTGATTCTATATAGAATATTCGTCCTTTTTCCCTTTTCCTTACATATTTTTTCAATTAAATCTAATTCATCTAAACCGTCAACGATAATTCTGCCGATATTGTAATCTATTGCCAACTCTAGTTCTTCTATTGACTTATTATTGCCGTTAAATTCTATTTTTCCCCCGGGAAAGTTAGCTTTTATTGCAGTATATAGTTCTCCTCCTGAAACTACGTCTAAACAAAGTCCTTCTCTTTCAATTAGCTTACACATGGCCAATGTTAAAAAAGCCTTGCCTGCGTAGGCTGCTCTCGTTCTTTCATATTTATTTAAAAAAGTTTCTCTAATTTCTTTACAGTTTTCAACTATTGCAGTTTCACTTAGAACATAGAGAGGTGTTCCGTATTTTTTTGCTAATTCGATAGTGTTGCAACCGTCGAAATAAAGTATGTTGTCTTTTATTTCTTTTACCATTACTTTCTCCTTATTTATGAAAAATTTTATCTATATTCCCTTAGTATTGTAAATAGGATCTTACATATGAGTATTTCACATTTTAAATAATATAATCATTCCTACATCATACTTTTTATAAGCCGGAGTATGTTGTCAGCTGTTGCTGCTAAATTTTCTTTGCTTTTATGTTTACTTATTTGGAAATCTTCAGGAAGTCTGTTAATAGTAAATATTGAGGTAACCCCCATACTATAGGCAGCATCAATATCCATATCTGCCCCGCCAGCTATTACAGTTACCGGAATATTTTTATCTTTTGCCCGTCTTGCCACTCCTATAACGACTTTTCCCCTTAGACTTTGAGAGTCTATTTTTCCTTCGCCAGTAAAAATCATACTTGCATCTTCTATTATACTGTCAAATTTTACAGTATCTAAAACAGTTTCGATTCCCATTTGAAGTGTTGAGTTAAAAAATGCAATCATTCCAGCACCCATAGCTCCTGCAGCACCGCTACCGGGAATATTCTTTAAATCTTTAGCTGTTTCTTTTTTAATAACCGAGCAAAGGTTTTCTAATCCTTTGTCAAGATCTTCAACCATCTGTCTGTGGGCACCTTTTTGAGGACCAAAAATATAAGCTGCTCCCAGTGGTCCATACATAGGGTTATCTATATCACACATTGTAACTATTTCAACACCTTCTAACTCTTTTGCTCGGCAAGAAAAATCTATTCTATCTATATCTATCAGAGTTTTGCCTATAGGAATAAACTCTTTTCCTTCCTTGTCATAAAACTTTATCCCTACTGCTGCAGCCGCTCCACAACCTCCATCATTAGTAGCAGAGCCTCCCAAACCTACTATTATTTTTTTACAACCTCTTTTAGCTGCTGCCAATATAAGTTGTCCCACTCCGTAAGTGGTTGTAAGGGCCGGATTTTTCCTATCTTCCACTAAGGGAAGTCCTGCACAGCTGGCCATTTCAATCACTGCTACTTGACCTATTAAGCCATAAAAAGCCTCCATATCCTCAAAGTATGGAGAACTTACTCTTTCATAAACTTTTTCTCCTCCTAAGGCCCATAAAAAACAGTCTACACTTCCTTCTCCTCCATCAGCAACTGGAATTACCACTACATTACACTGGGGGAAATGCTCCTTAATTTTTTCCGAAATTATACTACAAACTTCTAGAGACCTTAAGGTCCCTTTAAAAGAATCTGAAATCACAACTACCTTTTCCATATCCACCCTTTTTTTCTCCTATTCGTCTCTTACTCTTTTTATCTTCGCTCCTAAGTTCATGAACTTATTTTCAATATGTTCATATCCTCTATCTATATGCTCTATATTTCTTACTTCCGTTAATCCATTTGCAATTAATCCTGCAATTATTAAAGCTGCACCAGCCCTTAAATCTGTAGCTTGTACCACCGTTCCTCGCAAATTATTTCTACCTTTTATTTTGGCTTGCTTCTTTGTAAATTCTATACATGCCCCCATTTTTTTCAGTTCATCTACATATTTAAATCTGTCTTCCGATACCCCTTCAACAACCGTACTTTCACCTTTTAAAGAGGACAGAAGTACCGTCATAGGCTGTTGTAAATCTGTAGGAAATCCAGGATAGGGTAATGTTTGAACATTTACGGGAACTAATTCATCTTCATAATAAACACGCATTGAATCACCGTATTCTTCAATGCCCATTCCCATTTCTTTTAATTTGGCAGTTATGGGTTCCATATGTTTTGGAATTATATCATCTATTATTATATCTCCCTTAGTAGCTGCCGCTGCAATCATGTATGTCCCTGCTTCAATTTGATCAGGTATAACTTTGTAAGTGCAACCTTTTAAATTTTTAACTCCATTTATACGTATTACATCTGTACCGGCTCCTTTAATATCTGCTCCCATAGAATTTAAAAAGTTCGCCGTATCAACAATATGTGGTTCCTTAGCAGCATTTTCTATTATTGTTTTACCTTCAGCATAGACTGCAGCAAGCATTATATTTATAGTGGCTCCTACACTTACCACATCTAAATATACTTTAGCACCTGTTAATTTCTCTGCTCGTACATGTATCCTACCATTAGGAGTAATTTCAACCTTTGCCCCTAATGCTTCAAAGCCTTTAATATGCTGATCTATAGGTCTATCTCCTATATCGCATCCTCCCGGCATTAATGAAGATGCACTGTTAAATCTGCCTAAACCGGCCCCTAACAAGTAATATGATGCTCTCATTTTCTTTGATAAGCCGTTTTCCAAAAAACAATTCTTTACATTTGTTGCATCTACATATAGGGATGTATCATTGATATAACCTGCTTCTGCTCCTAATTCTCGTAATATTTCTAAAAACACCTTAACGTCCTGAATTTTAGGCACATTTTCTATTATGCATTTTCCGGGACAGAGTAATGTTGCAGGTATAATTGCAACTGCCGCATTCTTAAACCCTCCTATATTTACTTTTCCTTTTAACCTTGTACCGCCTTCTATAACAAATTTAGACATAGTTCTCCTCGCTGTATTTTATTTTATTCCGAAAATTTTAATCGATTCCCGGAAGATGTTTTTGCGTTCCGTCACTAAAAATAACTTTCCACGTTGGATCTGAATTTATTCTTTCGATCTTCTTCCAATTCTCATCTTCAACACTATAATATGTCATTTCTATATTAATAATTTCTTTGTTTTCTATTTCAGGGTATGTTAAAATTCGCAGCAATGCTTCAATTGCACCGATTAAGCGAACTTTTTCCGGTATTTCCACTACTGATATAATTCTTTGCATTTCAAACTTATAAATTCCTTCACTATCTACAAAAAAATACATATAAGAATTATCTAAAGAAAAATCACTGTGATTTCGTGTATATCCATAAATTATATTATTATCGGTAGCATAACTGTAATTTAAACTATATCCACTTATGTCGATATTTTTTTCTTTTATAAATGAATTTATTTCTCCTTGTATATCTTTATTAATTTTACCAGGCAATTTTTCACGAATAGTAAGTCTAAGTTTTTTACCGTCGATTATTTCAAGTCTTTCTCCTCTACTATTAGAATATGTGTAAACATCTTCTATAGCTTCTATTCTTTCATGTAAAAATTGCTCTAAAAATTGTGAATTTATTTCAATAATTTGATACTCTGTGTCCAAAATAGGCAATATATATTCCTCTGCAGGTATATCTGTATCTATTGTAATATTTTTCTCTTTAAGAAGGCTTACTACATTTGTAGTAAATTCCTCATCATTCATAGGGTTATATTGTACTGCCGTTATATTTTTAGATGAGGTAAGGAGAAAAATATTTAAAATTATAAAAGCCGTTATTAGAATCGTATTTGTTTTATTCCAATCCATTTTCTCACTCACTTATTTATTATTACCACTCTTCAATAAGAGCATCTGTTATGGCATTAAATATAAAGGTTTTCTCATTAATTTCCACTACCCAAACTACTCTTAAAACCTGCTCTTTGGCAATTCTTGAAATATCAAAGTAAGCTAAATATATATTACTTATATCTTTTACCATTTCCTTCTTTATAGGTTTAAGCTCGATTATTGTTTCTTCTTCCGGACTTTCCTCAATTAAAATTTCATCCGGTTCGGAAGTATCAATATTCCTTGCTATTACATCGATTGCTGGTAGTACTTGGATTTGTGACATTTTATCCATCTGGCTACTATCGATATTCCTTATAAATCTCTTGTAAGAAACTACATTGTTTCCTATAACATCAATTTGTAAGGCTGAATTTGCTCTCACCCTGCTAAATAAGATAGGTCTATCTAATATATTGTAAGAAAAAGTATATCGATAGCCTTCATTTCCCTCTAGAAATATATCTTCAACATTACTTAAATAACCATTTTCCGGAAAACCAAGGAATTCCCTTATGAAATTTACAGCTGCTGCAAAACTTTTGTAAACTTCTGGGTCTTCCTTTGGCTCAATAGATGCATCGTAAAAGTCTAATAAACCTTCTTCATTTATTTTAAGAATTTTTTCTGTTCTGTAAACATATATTAAATTTCCACTTACTTCGATGGATTTTCTTACGTAATCGTAATCCTTCTTGAAATAGTCTTTTGCAATTTCGTTGATAGTTTCTATATCGAATACATCAAGTTCTGACTGTACAAATACAGGATTAAGTGCTGTTTCCTCTAAGGGAACTGGAACTTGAAGGGTTTCATCTCCAATTTTTTCAGAAAAGGAATACTTAGTTTTATTTTCAAAGTTATAAGACTTTACTAGGTCCATTAGCTTTTTATTATCTATTTTTGAACTTTGAATCTTTACAGTACTTTCACCGTTATATAAGTATACGGAATTATAATCATCTAAATCAATTATAACATTTTTAATATTTTTTACAGTGTTAATAATATTTTCATTTTCGACTTTCATATGTCCGGTAAATATTTCAACAGGAATATTAGAACTGAAATCAAATTTTAAAAATTGAGAGGGAAATGCTGCTGTTTCGGTAATATTACTGTTTTCGAAATCAGCAAAGGCATTATTGATTGTAATTAATGCCTCTTCCCACATTCCTTTTTCATGGGAATAAACTACAGTATAGCTATCATTATATTTGATTATATTTTTAATCGGTCTTAGTACTTTCCAAACATCTGCTCCTATTTCTATTTCTGGAGTTTGTTCGCTTTTACTATAGGTGAAAAACTCTGGAAGTTGAAGCCATACATTACTGCTTAGATATATACATACTAATACCATGATTAAAAGTATTATATTTTTTATCTTGTTCTTTAACATAACATCCTCTTTACCGGGGAATTGTAATTACCATTTCAGTTCCTTTATTCATTTCGCTCTTTACGCTTATTGTACTATTGTGAGCTTCTGCAATTTGTTTAGCGATAGAAAGCCCAAGCCCGGTGCCTCCTAATTCTCTTGCTCTGGCCTTATCCACCCTATAGAATCTTTCAAAGATTCTCGTTAAATCTTCCTTGGGAATACCGTGCCCACTATCTCTTACTTTTACTACAGTATATTTCTCTTCTTCCTTGGCTTCAATCCATAGCTTGCCCTTTTCTGGAGTATATTTTACTGCATTACCGGCAATATTTAATAAAATTTGTTCAAATCCATCCCTGTCAAATTTAATATTAATATCTTCAGGAACTTGGATATGCACATTTAAGTCTTTATTTTTAATTTGTATCTGTAGTTTTTTAACTACTAAAATAACTATTTGACAGAGGTTTATTTCATCTAGATTCCAATTTGTCTGTTCGTAGTCCATTCTTGAAAGTTTGAGTAAATCGCTAACTATACGAGACATACGGTCACTTTCGGAATTTATCACATTTAAAAATTCATCTGCTACTTCCTTTTCCTCTACCCCGCCGTCTAACAAGGTTTCCGTATAACTTTTAATAGTAGTTATTGGGGTTTTTAACTCGTGAGAAACATTGGCTACGAACTCTCTTTGCAACTTATCGATTTTATATTGCTCCGTTATATTTTTAAACACAAGAATTACGCCCCCCACTTCATTTTTATTATTCATGAAAGGTGCGTAATCTATATTGTAAGTTTCTCCATTTTTCTCAATTATATCTGTACCGTGGTAACCCATGGATTTGATATAATCCATGGAAATACTATCTTTAAATCTATGGATTGCTTCATCAAACTTTTCGTCATTTTTCAAAGATAAAATACTTTCAGCCACAGGATTAGCATGAATTATACTACCTGAAGTATCGACAGTTAAAACACCGTCAGCCATATATTTAAAAGTCGTTTCCATCTTACTTTTTTCTTGTTGTAAATTAGACATAGTTCTTTTCAACTGATCAATAAGGTAGTTGAACATATTACCTAATTGACCGATTTCATCGTCTGATTTTACATTTACTTTCTGGTCAAAGTCACCTAGGGACATTTGTTTTGCTTTTACGGTAAGTTCTTTAACCGGCCCCGTAATACTAGTAGAAAGTATTAATCCTAAAAATATAGTAAGTGTCAGTGCAATTATTGTTGCTTGTGTCATTATTTGTTTAGATTCATTAACCGTATCGTAAATATAGTCTATATTGTTAACTAAATATATATAGCCTTTTATATGACCATCTGGCTGTACAGGAAATGACATGTGGTAGTACTTACTTTCCAAATCATCGAACTGATCCATAGGTTGGATATGTGCCGGTCCATTCATGGAATTTGTCAGTATATAATTGTTTATTTTATTGCTGTTAAAGGCACTTACTCCTATTGCTTCTTCCACACTTCCTGCAATTATAGTTCTATTGACGTCATTTAGTATTACATATATATTTTCATTATATCCTACTTGTACACTGCTAATACTATTTTGAATTTCTTCTATGCTTTCATCCCATTCCTTATTATTGAGAACTTCTGAAGAATAAATAATAGATCGTATTCTTTTTTCCATATTTATTCTATTCATTTCCAGCTGAATGTCCTCAAGTTGATTTACTATATAAATTCCTACTATGGACATAGCAAGAAAAACAAGCAAAAAATAAATTAAAATAAATCTCCATCTAATACTTTTAAACATAAGTTCTCCCTATTAATCTTCAAGAACTATTCTGATTGCTTGCTCCTGAAGTAATATCCTGTTCCTCTTTTCGTAATTATATATTTATCGTCATCAGTTTCAATTTTTTCTCGTAATCTTCTTACTGTAACGTCCACAGTTCTTAAATCTCCAAATTCGTATCCCCAAACTTCTTTAAGGAGGTGTTCTCTAGTAAATACTCTGTCTGAGTTTTGAAACAAATACTTGAGTAAATCGAATTCTCTATTGGTTAGATCAATTATTTTATTATCCTTTAGTACTTCATAAGTATTCATATCAATTGTAAGATTACCCACAGTAATAATTTTAGATTGCATTTCTCCTTCGACTTTAGATAGTTCAACCCTTCTTAAGTTTGCTTTCACCCTTGCCACTAGCTCCTTGTTGCTAAATGGTTTGGTAATATAATCGTCGGCACCTAGTTCTAATCCGGTAATTTTATCATTTTCTTCTTCTTTTGCAGTAAGCATAATTACCGGCATTACATATTCCATCCGAATTTCCTTTAAAACATCAAAACCGTTTTTCTTCGGAAGCATAATGTCAAGAATAACTAATTCCGGTTCCATACTATGGACTGCTTTTATAGCTTCATCCCCGTCATAGGCTGTCTTTACCTCAAAGCCTTCTTTTTGGAGATTGTATTTAATAATTTCTGCTATTGGTCTTTCATCATCTACTACTAATATTTTGGTCATACTATCTCCCTTACTATTCTTATTAAAACTAATCTTCATTTAAATATTATATCATGTTTTTCAAAAATGAACACCTTCTTTATTTAAAAGCATAAATTAAATTGTAGGTGGTGAATTTAATGAAAAGCAATATAGATTTAAATAAGCTATGTCCAATTATAAAAGGACGTCTATCAACAAGCAGTAATAATATTATGCCCGTAATTGTAAGTTATAAAGCAAATGAAAAGGTAAAAGAAGGACAAATTAACTCCCTGTCGAAAAACTTAAAGCAAAATCTCCCGATTATAAACGGCTGTGCCTGTGAAATGAGTACTGAATCAATTCTTAGATTGACTAGTGAGCCTACTGTTGAATTTATCAGCTACGATGCCAAAGTCTTTGCCCTCATGGATGATGCCAGAATTACTATAGGTGTAGATAATTCTTTCAATACACCATACACAGGTAAAGATGTAACAGTAGCCATAATCGATACAGGTATTGCCCCTCACGGAGATTTAATATATCCTACAAATAGAATAGTAGGATTTAAGGATTTCGTCAACAATAAACCTAAGTATTACGATGATAACGGCCACGGAACCCATTGCGCCGGGATTTTAGCAGGAAGCGGATATGCTTCAAAGGGTAAGTATAGAGGTATAGCGCCGGAAGCTAATATTTTAGCAATAAAAGTATTAGACGAAAACGGAAATGGAAATACTTCTGACATCCTTTCCACAGTACAATGGATTATTGAGAACAAGGAGGTTTATAAAACGAGAATAGTTAATTTTTCTTTAGGTGCAATTGCCCAATATAGAGAAAGGAGAGACCCTTTAGTAAAAGCAGCTAATAAAGCAATTGAAAGTGGACTTATAGTAATTGCGGCTGTAGGAAATAGTGGCCCTATGCGCAATACCATACTATCGCCGGCAACTGGAAGGTACGTCATTTCTGTTGGAGCATTAGATGATAGAAATTCAACATCTGTATACGATGAAACAATTGCCGACTTTTCCAGTAGAGGACCTACTTTAGACAGAATTCGAAAACCTGATTTAATAGCTCCTGGAGTAGATATTGTTTCACTATCTAACAAAAATCTAACCGGCTATACTAATTTAAGCGGAACGTCTATGTCAGCACCTATGGTTTCAGGAGCAGCAGCACTTTTATTAAACGAAAATCCAAATTATAACCATTTTGATATAAAGAAAAAACTCCTCAATGCCTGTTCAAGAATAAGAGCATCATCCTACGAACAAGGAGCAGGAGTTTTAGATATAGGAAAAATTTTTAGAACATAAGGAAGATTTAAATATCTTCCTTATGATAATATTGTTCCTCTTCCCATACATTGGGCTTTTCTCATTAAATTTTCAGCTTTTTCTACAAATTCTTCCAAAGTTTCACCTCTATATTCAACTAAGGCTCCACTTGTATTAATTGCCTTATTATCTATATTTAAATCGTATCTATCTATTTCCATCTTAATTCGTTCAATTATTATTTTTGCAATATCAATTTCTATATTATTAAGTATCATAACAAATTTATCATTTCCGTATCTTCCAACTACGTCTATTTTTCTTGCAGACAAACTAAGTATACGGGCAATATCTTGTAAAACACGATCACCTGTTTCTATTCCATATTTTAAGTTAAATTCCTTAAAATCATCAATATCAACTAAAAATACACAGAATTTCATTCCTTCTTCTTGGTAACTTTGTATACTTTGTTTTATACAATCTGTTATAAACTGAAAATTATATAAATTCGTAAGAGGCTCTACGCTGGCTCTAGATTTTAATTCGCTTTCTAAATGTTTAATTTGTCTATCTTTTTCTAAGATAACTCTCCTAGTCTTCCTTTGATCTGTCAAATCCTGTATAGTCAAATAAAAAACCTGATCTTTATATCCAAAGACATTGAATTTAACAAACTTTTCAAATGCATTAACGTATTGCTCAATTACGGTATGGTCACTGGTCAGAGCCGCTTCACATAGTATTTTAGGCCAATCGAAAATAGAATCGCTAAGGGCTGGAAATATCTCCGTCATTCTGTTATCAATTAGCTCTTCCAAAGTTTTATTTGTAATATACTCTAAATTTTTATTAGCAAAAATGACTACTACATCAAACTTACCTCGTTCATCTCGTACCATTCTACATTGTACAAAAGCATCTGACATATATTCTGCAAACTCCCTCATAAACCTTACCCCTCTTCTTATATATTTTCAAAATCATCAAATTCACTATTTAATAACCTTGAAACTGTTCTCCTAACTACATCATACTCGAAACCCCTTCCTATTAAGTAGTTATATAATTTCACTTTTCTTTTAAATTTATCCTTTTCCCTTATAGTAGGAAGTTTCTTTGCACCTAGTAAATACGCTCTCTCTTCTTCATCTTCCCTTGAAATACAGCTTATCTTTTCTTCAATTATTTCTCTACTTATACCTTTTAAAATTAAGGCTTCCTTTATTTTCCTTACGCCGTATTTTGAAATGTTTATTTTATCCTTTATAAACATTTCACAATATCTTTCATCATCTAAGTATTTCTGTTCTTTTAGTTTAATTATTGCATTGTCGATTAGTTGTAAATCAAAGCCTTTAGCTTTCATTTTTTGCCTTATTTCATTTTCACACTTATCAGATCTTGATAGAAGTTTGATTCCATAATTATAAACACTTGATTTTTCTTCTGATTTAAGTATTTCATCCAGAAACTCTCTATCTATAACCATACCTTTGGCAAGTGAAAATTTTATCAATATATTAATACCTATTGCAAAGGCATATTCATCATCTATGTATATGTTTAACCTATCTTTATTTTTCTTTTGATACTCAATTTTTGTTATCTTCATAAGTTCCTCTTTATGCTTTATATTTTAGCATAAAGGTCAAGCATTATCAACTTAATTCGACAGTATAGGACTAAAAAAACTCCCCTAAGGGAGTCGTTTATTTATAATTGTTTTTAATTTGTGAACCTGTGCAATAAATTTACGGCAATATATATTACTATAATTACAAAGAAAATGGCTGCCATTCCCGTTCCCATAAGTTTAAATGATGCTAATACATTTCCATTCATTATTTATCCTCCTATAATAAGCCCGGAACTAATCCGATTATTACTCCCCCTGCTATAACAGATGCTATTTGACCTGCAACATTTGCTCCTACAGCATGCATAAGCAGATGGTTTTGGGGGTCTTCTTCTAATCCCATTCTCTGGATTACTCTTGCTGACATTGGAAATGCCGATATCCCAGCTCCTCCGACCATGGGGTTAATTTTTTCTTTTAAGAAAATGTTCAAAAACTTAGCAAACAAGACTCCTGCCATAGTATCAAATACAAAGGCCAACAGTCCTAGTCCCATTATTAATATTGTTTCTATTGAAACGAATATATCTGCCTTCATACTTGCTGATATTGTAAGTCCAAGAAGCAGGGTTATTAAATTTACTAAAGCGCCTTGGGCAGTTTCTGACAAGGATCTAAGTACTCCACATTCCCTTATTAGATTTCCAAACATTAAAAATCCAACTAATGCTACAGATGCGGGGGCTACTAATCCTGCTATTATAGTTACTACTATGGGAAAGAGTAATCTGGTCATTCGTGAAACACTTTTAGGATTATAGCTCATCTTAATTCTTCTATCCTTCTTGCTAGTTACTAATCTTATGGCGAAAGGCTGTATAATAGGCACTAATGCCATATATGAGTATGCCGCTACTGCTATAGGTCCTATATATTGACTTTTAAGTACCTGTGATACCAGTATAGACGTAGGTCCATCTGCTGCTCCTATTATTCCTATTGATGCTGCATCTGCCAATGGAAATCCAAGCAATGCTGCTACGGTAATAGTTGCAAATATTCCGAATTGTGCCGCCGCACCGAACAGCAACAGCCTTGGATTAGATAAGATGGGTCCGAAATCTATCATTGCTCCAATACCGATGAATAACAGCAAAGGCATGGCTTCAGAAGCTTCGATTCCAATTTCAAAGAGCCAGTCTACTATACCCTGTACCTGACCTATACCGGGCAAAGTTTGATTCAAAACTCCTGACATAGGAATATTTACTAATATTGCTCCAAATCCCATAGGCAAAAGTAACGAAGGCTCTAATTCCTTTGCGATTGCCAGATAAATAAGCAGGCTGCCTATTATCCACATTGTTACCTGTTTCC
>JAAYRW010000081.1 GCA_012518555.1 Tissierellia bacterium | reverse complement strand
TTAAGTTGTGCTGTTGAAAATACTTTTTCCTCATCTGAATAAAGCATCAATTCTCCTGCTACAGCTGGCACCATAGTTATCGCTTGCACAGGACAAACATATTCACAAACGCTACAGCCCTCACAAGCGAAAGTGTTGATTTTATAGGTTTTATCTTTTATAATGGCATCAAACCGACAATTTTGCCTACATTGGTCACATTCAGTGCATAATTCATGGTCTATCTCTGCCTTTGGCAATCCATAATAATCTGTGTTAACAGGGCTAGTATCCCATCCAGTAATAAGGTGCAAATTAGGAGCATCTACATCACAATCAGCATATGCTCTAGCATTAGCAAGCTTTATAAATGCACTTGCTATTGTTGTCTTTCCAGTGCCACCCTTTCCGCTAAGTATTAGTAGTTGTTTCATGTGGCACCTCCTTTATTACTGAATCAAGTAGGGAAGAAAATAGTTCTCGATATTTTTCATTCTTATTGCTGGCAATTTCTGCATTTGAATTAAGGGTTCCAAGTTCGTTATCGAAAGGAATACGTCCGATAATCTTGATGTTTTTTTCTATGCAAAAATTCTCTGCTAAATTCTTTTCTTTTAAGCATTTATTAAGAATAACTCCAAAGGGTTTATTAAATAAATTTACCAGTTCATATATCATATTAAGATTGTGAACTCCAAATAATGTCGGCTCAGCAACTAATACACAATAGTCTGCGTCCTTAATGCTTTCCATCACGATACAAGCACTTCCAGGAGGACAATCAATAAAAGTAAGCTGATTCCGCTGAGGTTTTTCTTCAGAAAGTAATTTATTTATTATAGGAATACCTGTAGCCTCGCCTGTATTCAATATTCCTGTCGATACCATAATCTTATCAGATACACCTCTTTGCACTTTTCCAATAACCTTTGGCTCTTCCGTCAGTGCTTTTTCAGGACAAACCAAGATACAACCGCCACAGGAATGGCAAACATCATCAAAGATAATCAAATTATTTTTTATATAGGCAAGGGCATTAAAATTACAGAATTCAACGCATTTCCGACATCCATTGCATAGCTTAACATCCACCTTTGGAATCCTTACTGATATTTTCTCCTCCTGAATTCCCACAGGTTTAAAAAACAAATGTCCATTCGGCTCTTCCACATCACAATCTATATATGCAGATGTCTTCGCTACTGCCGCTAGATTCACCGATACCAGTGTTTTTCCCGCACCACCCTTACCGCTTAGTACGGCTATTTTCATTTTAATTTCCCCCATGTCCATGAAATCCAGAATGAATTTCATCTAACAAAGATAGCTTGCCATTGATGTAGGCATTAATATTTTCTTTTGCTGTGCCAGCAATCGACTTAAAAATTTTTATATCTGCGGGTTCTAATACATCAGCAGCATTTTCTCCTAAGCGGGGAGTGAGTAAAACATCTGCTTTGTTATCAACTATTATTTGTGCGGCCTTAATGCCGGCACCACCCGTGCTTGCAGCGGCAGTATTATCAATAAAAGTGCTTTCCTTAGTTTCTACATCATAAATAAGAAAATAGGGAGTACGTCCAAAGGATACACATACATTCGACTCCAAGGCTTTCTCATCTACTGGAATTGCTATTTTCATAAAAATTCTCCGTTCTGTTTTTGTTTAAATAATTCTTAATCACACAATATACTTATGCATGGATTTCAGTAGTAAAATTTATTTCTTTAATTAATAACCTACCTCTTATCATCTTTAAAATGCCGACCATTCCTACGTCTATGACAGCCACGTCCACAACCATTCCCCAAATCATCACAGAGCCGATATTCCCCACCCTCAATTAAAAGCACCTTACCATTTACCAAGGATTCCGCCAGCTTTCTCCTAGCCTCTATATAAATGCCTTGAACGGTGCTACGAGCAATATTCATTTGCTTAGCACACTCTTCTTGTGTAAATCTCTCTAAATCAATGAGCCTTATTGTTTCATATTCATCAACAGTCATATTTATAGAATTACCTGAATCATCTGGCAAATCAAGAGGCCCATATTTATTGCTTTCAGGCAAACGGCATACCTTTCTCCACTTCATTGGCCTAGCCATAATCCACTCACCTCCATCTTAAATAGAAATAACCAGAGAGTCCTCCGGTTATCCCTGATGACAATTATAAATTCTCTAATTGCTTATCAATAGCTTCAAGTTGGTCTTGCAAAAGGGTTTTCTGTTCATTTAGCATTTCTTTTTGCGTTCTTGAAGAAAACTCGTTAAATCCAAAACCCCTGCCATAACCACGTCCACAAGAAGGCCTAAAACCTGCACGATTCCCAACATTACGTGGGCTTGCACAGTGCCCTAAACCTCTTCCCGTCATTGCTCCAGCTGAAACTGGACCTGTTCCATCTCTCCTTGGCATTTCTTCCACCTCCTAATAGTTTGTGACATATGCCATCTACTATTAGTATACACCATTTCTGGCATATGTCAATAGCTATAAGAAAATTTATAGGAAATTTTAATGTTTCTGCATAGATTTTACACCACTTTTTAGGCAGATTCACCACCTAACCTTACTGATATTACACCTTTAACCCAAATATAAGAACAGTTGATAACCCCTTATTACAAGCGTACATATAATGATATTAGAACCACATATAACAGAGTGGAGGTGAATTTAGTATGCCAAATAACCCTTGGTATAACAGCCAAATAACCCCAAGGGCAGCAGTTGAAATTGCCCTTCAAAGAGTACCTGGTCAGGTTATTGAAGTTGAACTAGATACAAAGAGCGATGGTCGCTTAATCTATGAAGTAGAGATACGTACGAATTCTGGTGTATATGAAGTAAAAATAAATGCAATTACTGGTGAGATTATTAAAGTAGAGTTAGACTAAATTTAAGTATCTTTATCGGTTTGATTAAAACTATAAGGCATCCTATTTTATGTTAAATAGGGTGCCTTATAGTATGAGGATTGAAGGGATTTCTCATAAAGCTATAATAGAAGCAGTTAAATAATAAAATCAAATAAAGCAAAATACTAAATAACCAAAGTGAGAAATATAGCGATTGCATACTCCTCACTTTACCTGTATCTCTTATTTTAGAATACATCGGAAAATGGTTTTATCCATAAATAAGAATCAGGTGTAACAATTCCCTCACTTTCTGCTTGAACACAAATATATTTATCTTCGTACATAAAAAATGAAAAATAAGTGCTGTCATGTGCATCCCAGCCATCTTCTTTATGTTTAACCAGATATAATTGTTCAAGTTCTGAAGTATTAACACTTTGATCTAATCCTAAAAACAAATCTTTTACTTGGGCATATTGAATTAAGAAACACTTGCTATCTAGTTTGGGAGATGGAGTATCACTGATTATTAAATCACCATTTTCATTTCGTGGTAATAAAAAGGATTCCCCTGATAAAAGTTCTTGCCCATAATCTAATTCATTCAATCCCCAAGCATAACCCCCATAACCATCTTTAAAACTGTAAAACATATTTCCTTTCCACACATAAACATCTGTACGTTCCCCCCGTTTCGCCTTAATCTCCTCATAAGTCAGCCCAATATCCGAAAGCAAATCTAAATTCAGCTTTTTCTCGTTTACAGGTTCAACAGTAGTTTCAGTTTTGCTTTGCGTTTCAGGAACAGAGAGAGTTGTTTCCACCGCACTTTCTTTTTCAGTAGATACAGAGCTCGTTTTACTTTCTGTTTCAGAAGTAGTTGTAGTTATTGCAACAACCTTGTTTGTAGCCGATTCGCTTGAACTGTTTGTAGTTGCAACATTGCAACCATTAAAGATTAATAGTGTAACAGCTAATGGCAGTATTAAAAATAGTGCTTTTTTCATTTTATCACCTTTCTTTATCAAAGTATTATTATATAAAAATGTATAAAAGTGTTGTGTTAGGGATTCTACTATATATTTTAACCTTTTACTATCCTCTTGTCAATACTATCCATATACCTGTAAAAGTATTGTAAAGGTATTGTAATATCGAATTTGTTTTGTAAGAATTGATTTAGGCTAAATATAGCGTATCCTTTCCATGATATTT
>JAAYRW010000080.1 GCA_012518555.1 Tissierellia bacterium | reverse complement strand
TATTCCTTTGGAGGTAGCGGAGGACAAATAAGTTTAAATGAAGCTATGATAGGAACTATTAAAAAATATAATGGGGAAAAAAGTATTAAAATACTCCATGTTACAGGGAATAAACATTACAATAATTTTTTGGAAAAATTAGAGAAAGATAATATTAAATTAGAAAGAAATATTGAAATAAAAGATTATATGTATGATGCGCCTACAGCGCTTTCAGCTTCTGACATAGTAATAGGAAGTGCGGGAGCTATAACAATAGCGGAGATAACTGCTATTGGAGTACCGGCAATTTTAATTCCAAAAACTTATACAGCCGAAAACCATCAGGAATACAATGCCCGAGCTTTAGAAAAGGAAGGTGCGGCAAAGGTAATATTGGAAAAAGATTTGGATAGTAATACCTTAATAAAGGCAATAGAAGAAATAATACAAAACAAAAATGTATTACAAACCATGGCCTTAAACTCTAAAAGGCTTGGTAATTTAGACGTTGAAAACAAAATATACCAAGCAATGAAAAATCTAATTAGTCCTGAAAGTAACAAGTGAAAAGACTTTGCATAAGATATAGTATGTTTAAAAGCTTGTTGCGGAGGGATAAAGATGGGAAGTTTTATAATTGAAGGAAGAAATAGCCTCGAAGGAATAGTTAATATAGGAGGCTCTAAAAACGCCGCTCTTCCAATTTTAGCAAGCACGGTAATTGTAGGAAGAGAATATATTCTTGAAAACATACCGGAAATAGAAGACGTAAAAGATATGTTTGAAATTCTGACTACTATGGGATGTAGTGTTCAGTATGAAAATGGAATAGCATTAATTGATACGCGAGGCTTAAATACACATATCGTACCCGAAAAAATCGTTAGGAAAATAAGATCCTCCATAATTTTAATGGGTGCTGTTTTGCAACGTACAGGTAGGGTAGAAGTTGCATATCCGGGAGGCTGCGAAATCGGTCTTCGTCCTATCGACTTGCATTTAAAAGGGTTAAAGAAGTTAGGTGTTGAAATAAATGAGAAGAATGGTTTATTAGTAGGAAAGGTTAAAGAAGCTGTTAGTTGTGAAATTCATTTAGATTATCCAAGTGTAGGTGCAACTGAAAATATAATGCTATTTGCAGTGGGGAATCCTGGTAGAACAATTATTTATAATCCTGCTAGAGAACCTGAAATTGTTGATTTGCAGAATTTTTTGAATGTTTGCGGTTTTTCTGTAAGCGGTGCCGGAACCGGTGTTATTATAATTGAAGGAAAGAAGTTAGAAGAAAAAGATACTGTAGAATACAAAATTATTTCCGACCGTATAGAGGCAGGAACTTATTTGAGTGCGGCTGCATCTATGAAGAGTAAAATTTACATAAAGAATATTGAAAAGTCTCATTTCAAGTCTATAACTTCATTATATGAAGATGCAGGCTGTGAAATAAGAGAAACTCATGGAACTATTGTTATTTCCAATGATAGAAGGATAAAGGCAGTAGAAAAAGTAACTACACAACCATATCCCGGTTTTCCGACAGATATGCAGGCTCAAGTTATGGCATCTATGGCTGTTGCCGATGGTATTTCTATAATTGAGGAAACTGTTTTTGATAGTAGGTTTAAACATGTACCCGAGCTACAGAAGATGGGTGCTAATATTACTACTATAGGCAGAGTTGCAGTAGTGGAAGGAGTTGAAAAGCTAAGTAGCGCTGAAGTAGAGGCAAAGGATTTAAGAGGAGGTGCTGCCTTAGTTATTGCAGCAATGGGAGCAGATGGTATTTCAAAGATAAATAATATTCATCATATAAAAAGAGGATACGAAAAATTTATATATAAATTGCAAAATATAGGAGTTATAATAACGGAGACCTAAAGTAAGCTTTAGAGAATGTCCCCATAGAAGGTAAACATGGAGAGAAACAACAAAAAACCAAAGAAGAAAAAAAGGAAAAATAGAAAGCTATTAACAAGTGCAGCAGCTTTTATTACGGCTGCTGTAGTTGTCGTTTTTTGTTGTTACTATATATACTATAGAACAGATTTTTTTGACCTAATTACAGTTACTATAGATGGAACAACATATAGCTATGAATATATTATGGAAAAATCAGAAATAGAACTTGGAAAAAAGCTCTTTGAAATTGACAGAAAAAAGGTAAAAGAAAAGTTAGAAAAAGAAGTTTATGTGGGCAGTGCCAGAGTAGTATATGCACTCCCTAATAAAATACATATTGAAATAGATGAAAGAGAAGAAAAGTATCAAATTTTTTTTAACAATCAGTACATAATAATAGATAAAGATGGAATAGTATTGAGAACTAATAATGAGAGATTAAACTTATTAACTATTGAAAGTTTTGTGGATGTAGTATACAATGTAGGGGATACTATACACTTTACAGGAATAGAAAGCAATGAAATAATATTTGAGACTGTTGAATATTTAGCCATGGATTTTGGCAATGAAATAATAACAAGTGTTAAAGTAACTACAGCTAATAGCTTAAGCTTTGAAACAAGCTATGGTACAATAGTAAAAATAGATCTTAGCCAAGATGTTAAATACCAGGTTGTTTTCGCCATGAAAATAATCAATGAAAGATTGAATAATAATTTAACGGTTTCTACCGGCTTAATAGATTTTACAAAAGGGGACAGTCCTGTATATATAGAGGACTTTAAATTGGAGGAGCATAATGAATAAAATATGGCAGAAAATAATGATTTTTACTATGAGCCTAATTTTAGGAATTATTTTAATGACTCAAATGCGAACGGCAGGAAATATTTTTGGCAATATAAATGCTGTTGAAAAATCAGGTCAGCTTAATAAAGAGCTGGCTCGATTAAACATTGAAAAAAATAGTTTGAGGGAAGAATTAGAATCTCTTAAAGAAGATAACGAAGAATTTGAGGAAACATACAGGAAGATAGATGAAGAACTTAGTAGACTGAAGAAGGAACTTGAGAAACATCAAATAATATCTGGTTTTTATGATGTAGAAGGTGAAGGTGTAGTAATAACTATTGATGCCTCCCCTAATTCATACCTAAGTCTCGCATCAAGTCATCAATATATACTATCCTTAATAAGTTATTTAAATAATGCTGGTGTTGAAGCTATTTCAATAAATGGTCAAAGGTACACAAACTATACGGAAATAGTTCCTGTGTTAAACCATATAAATGTGAATGGAGTAGCTATGGTACTACCCTTGGAAATCAAAGCAATAGGTAATTATAGAACCATCGAAGCATCCTTGAATTTTGTAGGAGGAATTGTAATGCAACTTACTCAAATAGGCTATACAGTAGAGTATGAAGTATACAGGGAACCGGAAAAAATATTTATCAATAGGTATGATGGTGAAATAGAACTAAGGTATGCTTCTCCTATAATAGATTAGAGAATTTAAGGAGTGGTAGTTATTAAAAATAAAATATTAAATATAATTATTTTTGTGATGGTATTCCTTGTAACTGCAGGACTAGTAAAGGGAGTTGATGCAGGGATCGACGAAAATACAATATATATAATTAAAAACTTAAACAAATATGAAAAAAATATTGAAGAAATGCGGCTACTAGTAAATAATATGCAAAATGCAGTAGATAATGAAAAAAAGTATGGGGGAGATTATAGACACCAAGAAGCTTTAGATACTATAATAGAAATTAATTCTGAAATTGAAAGGCTTAAATTTTATAATGGTTTCACAAATGTAAGAGGTCCCGGAATTATGCTTAGTGTTTCAGATAATATAGACGATACTATAGATTTAGATATTATGGAGAGAATAGTCCATGATGTTGATATTGTAGTTTTGTTAAACGATTTAAAAGCTGCAGGGGCTGAAGCAATTGAAATAAATAGAAAAAGAATTACAAATATATCAGAAGTGGTTTGTGCCGGTCCTTTAATTAAAGTAAACGGTGAAGTAATTCCAGCTCCATTCCTTATAAGAGCAATTGGAGATATAGAAGAATTATATAATGCCGTAACAGAAGAAGGCACCTATGCATATGAGCTAAAAAATACTTACGGAATGGATGTAGACGTAAGAATGAGCTATAATATGTCATTGAGGGAGTACAGCAATAACAGTAATATAGAATATGCTAGTGTAATAAATGAAGGGGTAGAATAATATGATATATGTAGCAGCCGGTTTAATTTTAGGGATTATTGCAGGACTAAATTTAAATATTGTTTATAATCCTGAATATACAGTGTATATATCACTGATCATATTAGCAATATTAAATACAATTTTAAACATGCTTTACGAAAATGTAACTGGAAAGCTAACTTTGTTGAAAAGTTTAGCATCTATAGCTACAGATTTGATCTATGCACTTTTCTTAGGGTTTGTGGGAGAACAATTAGGTTTACCTATTTATCTTGCAGTTGTGTTTTCCTTTGGAAACAATATATATGGAAAACTAAGAAAGTTAGTCGATATATACCTTGAAGGAAGTAATAAAAATAAATGAACTTAAGAAAAGATGTATGAATATTATTAAATATATGATATAATCTTTTTTACAAGTATGATTATGAAAAATTTTCTCTTTTATAGGAGGTCAATATATGTTTCAATTCGAGGAACAATCAGAAAGACTTGCAAACATTAAAGTAATCGGTGTTGGCGGTGGCGGCAATAATGCAGTAAACAGAATGATAGATGCAGGCGTAAGGGGCGTTACTTTTATAAGTGTAAATACGGACAAGCAAGCATTAAGTAATTCCAAAGCGGAAATAAAATTTCAAATAGGTGAAAAATTAACCAACGGATTAGGAGCAGGTTCTAAACCAGAAATTGGTGAAAAAGCTGCTGAGGAAAATAAACAGGATATAGCAGATTTAGTAGAAGGATCTGACATGGTTTTTATTACTGCAGGTATGGGGGGAGGTACTGGGACAGGTGCGGCTCCATACATTGCAAATATTGCTAAATCCATGGGTATTCTAACTGTTGCCGTAGTTACGAAACCTTTTATGTTTGAAGGAAGAAATAGAATGAAGAACGCTGAATACGGTTTAAAAAAGCTAAAGGATAGTATTGATACTTTAGTAGTTATACCTAATGATAAATTATTGGAAATAGCAGATAAAAAAACAACTATGCTTGAAGCATTTTCTCTTGCAGATGATGTATTGAGACAGGGGATACAAGGGATATCTGATTTAATAGCGATTCCTGCTATAATGAATCTTGACTTTGCAGACGTAGAAACTATAATGTCTGGACAAGGTCTTGCCCACATGGGTATAGGACAGGCAACAGGTGAAAACAGATCATTAAATGCTGTTAAGCAGGCAATACATAGTCCACTTTTGGAAACTTCTATTAACGGTGCAAGAGGTGTTTTACTTAATATAACTGGTGGTACAAGCATGGGTATTCATGAGGTTAATGAAGCTGCAAAACTTATTGAAGAGGCAGCAGATCCGGAAGCAAATATTATCTTTGGAGCAAATGTTGACGAATCTGTAGGTGATATGGTTAAGATTACAGTAATTGCAACAGGTTTCGGCCAAAGCGAAGTCAATAAAACCCTTGAGGCAAAACCAAAGACAGCAAAAGATGAAAAACCAATTGAAAAGGAAACATTTGATTTTACTATTCCTAGTTTTCTAAATAAAAAGTAAACCAGTAAGAGAATTTTTTATCTTGCATCTATAACTTATGATGAATATTTGGAGTAAAAAGAAAAGGACAGAAGGTGAATTAATGATAAAGAAAGATGCTACAGATATGAGTTTTGACGACTTTAAAAATGCTTTAACCCCAGAATTACTTAATGAATTAGCTAAAATGAATATACCATATCAAAAAGCATACAATATACTACAAGATACACTATTAGAATCAAATCTTAATGATGATGATGATATAGGAACTATGGAGGGTATTGTTCGGAATATTATATTAGATTATACAGACCCAGATCCAATGTAACAATAAGGGGACGTTTCGATTGGCAGCTTAGCTAGGCAAATGTCCCCTGGCCAAGTGGATAAAAATGGTTTTAAAAAGATGTTGACAGATAATAAAAGCTATGTTATTATGAAAAGGTATTACAGATGTATTAGGGATTTCACATGTTTTTAGATATTATATGTGGCTTGCTGTATATAATATGTAAAAATGTGTGAATTTTTTATACTTTGGAATATAATAAAAATTAGGAGGTACTCATGGAACAGGGTACAGTAAAATGGTTTAACTCAGAAAAAGGATTTGGATTTATCACAAAGGATGATGGAAATGACGTTTTTGTACATTTTTCAGCTATTCAGGGAGACGGATTCAAAACTCTTGAAGAAGGTCAAAAAGTAAGCTTTGACGTTACTCAAGGAAACAGAGGAGACCAAGCAGCTAACGTTGTAATAATATAAGTAGCCGCAAACAATTAGAAATCGGGATATCCCGATTTTTTTTTGTGATTATATTTACATCTTAAACTCCTTTGTGGTATAATTTTACCATTATAATTCTAAGGAGAGTTTATGTTTATAAAAGATATTTTCGAGAAAAAGAAATTTGTATTTTCATTTGAAATTTTCCCTCCTAAGGCAACATCATCTATAGATACAGTTTACAAAACTTTAGAAGCACTAAGTGATTTACGGCCAGATTACATTAGTGTTACCTACGGTGCAGGGGGAGGGAGTAACAGTAACAAAACAGTGGAAATTTCCTCTATTATAAAAAACAGGTATGACATTGAATCCTTAGCCCACTTAACTTGTATCGGTTCCACCAAGGAAGAAATAAAAGTAGTATTACAGGAATTAAAGGAAGAAGGAATAAAAAATATATTGGCCCTAAGAGGTGACATTCCCTTAGATCAGGAAGTATGTGGAGAATTTCAATATGCTTCGGATTTGGCAGAGTTTATTATGGAAAATGATAAATTCGATTTAGGAGGAACTTGTTATCCGGAAGGTCATTATAGTAGTAAGAATATAGAAGAAGATGTTAAAAATTTAAAATATAAAATAGATGCAGGAGTTACCCATCTAACTTCACAGTTATTTTTTAACAATGATTATTTTTATAACTTTCTTGATTTAGCAGCTAAGTACAATATTAATGTTCCAATACAGGCTGGTATAATGCCTCTTACCAACATAAAACAGATAGAAAAAATATCTGCATTAAGCGGCTCTAAGGTACCTGAAAAGTATGTAAGAGCAATGGAAAAGTTCGCTCACGATAAGGATGCTATGGCTGATGCAGGAATGGCATTTGCAACGGAGCAAATAGTAGAACTTATGACTATGGGAGTAGATGGAGTACACCTTTACACAATGAACAATCCCTATGTGGCTCGAAAAACCCACGACAACATAATTTCCATAATACACGCCATGAATAGATTGTGATCCAATTTCTTCGACTCTAGGCAGGTCATTGGCAGGATGGAGGTAGAGATGACTTTTAAACAATACATGGAAGAAAATATAGTAATATTTGACGGTGCAATGGGTACACAGCTTCAAAATAAAGGTCTTAACTTAGGAGATGTACCAGAAGTGTTAAATATTACAAATGGTAATATCATTGAAGAAATTCACAAAGAATACATAGATGCAGGAGCTAATGTTATAACTACCAATACTTTTGGGGCAAATGAATTAAAGCTTCAGCAGGTAGAGTACTCTGTAGAAGAACTAATTGATTCAGCTGTTTTAAATGCTAAGAAGGCAGCAGAAGGCAGAAAGGTTTATATTGCTTTAGGATTAGGACCTATAGGTCAACTAATCGAGCCTATGGGAAACTTGACATTTGATGAAGCTTATAATATTTACAAAAGACAAATAGTAGCAGGAGTTAAATCGGGAGTTAATTTAATTTTAATTGAAACTATGACTGATTTATATGAAGCAAAGGCTGCAGTCTTGGCAGCAAAAGAAAATTCAGATCTTCCTGTAATAGTAACAATGACTTTTGAAAAAGACCGTCGTACATTTACCGGTTGTTTGCCATCTAGTATGGCAATTACATTGGAAGGATTAGGAGTAGATGGATTAGGAATTAATTGCTCTTTAGGACCTAAGGAAATAGTACCAATAGTGGAGGAATTATTAAAGTGGACTAATCTTCCAATTTTAGTACAGGCAAATGCAGGACTTCCACTGGTAGACCAGGGACATACCCGTTACTGTGTAGGCGCAGAAGAATTCGCGGAAGAATATTATAAGTTAGTAAAATCCGGTGTAAACCTTCTAGGAGGATGTTGTGGAACTAGTCCGGAATATATAAAAAAAATAAAAGAAAAAATTTCAGGACTAAAGAAAAAGTCAAGGGAGAGGAAAAGTTTTTCTAGCTTGTGTACTCCTACTAACACTTTACTTATCGATGGAGTAAAAGTTGTAGGGGAAAGAATAAACCCTACAGGGAAAAAATTGCTTAAAGAAGCACTGAAAAATGATAATATGGAATACATTCTTCAGCAAGGTCTTTCCCAAGTAGAAGCAGGAGCCCATATATTAGATGTAAATGTAGGAATAAGAGAAATAAATCAAAAAGAAACTATTGTTAAAGTTATTAAAGAATTACAAAAAGTAACGAAGGTACCTCTTCAAATTGATTCATCAGATTACGAAGTTATTGAAGCAGGACTTAGATATTACAATGGAAAAGCTATTGTAAATTCTATAAACGGTGAAGAGGAAGTTATGGACAAAATCCTTCCCCTAGTAAAAAAATACGGTGCAGCAGTAGTAGGTCTTACATTAGATGAAAATGGTATCCCGGATAAGGCTTACGCTAGGTATAAAATAGCCGAAAAAATCGTTAAAAAAGCTGAGAGTTACGGCATAAAAAGGGAAGATATATATATAGATACTTTAGCTTTGACTTGTTCTGCTCAGCAGGAAGAAGTTGTAGAAACTATTAAAGCATTAACTTTGGTAAAAGAGAAACTTAAGGTAAAAACTCTACTAGGAGTATCTAATATTTCCTTCGGAATGCCAAATAGACCTATTATAAATGAAACCTTTTTAGCTATTGCCTTAGCTGCCGGTTTAGATCTACCTATAATTAATCCTAACGATCAAGCAATGATGGATAAAATTTATGCCTTTAAGGTATTGTATAATTACGATAAAGGTTCCGTGGAATTTATTAAAAAATACGGTCAAGGAGCTGTAAAGAAGAAAGAAAGCACAAGATCCTATAATCTTAAAGAGTTGGTTATAAAGGGACTGAAAGATAATGCTGCTTTAGCCACGGAAGAATTACTTGGAAAGAAAAATGAACTTCAAGTAGTAAATGAATTTCTTATACCGGCTTTAGACCAAGTAGGAGATGATTTTGAAAAAGGTAGGATTTTTCTTCCCCAATTGATACAAGCTGCTGAAACGGTGAAGGTATCTTTTGATGTTTTGAAAAAAAGTTTAAAAGATAAAGGGTCGGAAGATATAAGCAAGGGCAAAATCATTCTTGCAACGGTGAAGGGAGATATTCACGATATAGGAAAAAATATAGTTAAAGTAATATTAGAAAATTATAATTATGAAATTATAGATTTAGGCAAGGATGTTTCTTGGGAAAGAATATTAGAAGAAGTAAAGAAATATAATGAGCATGTTCTAGTTGGATTAAGTGCCCTTATGACAACTACTATGAGAAGTATGGAGGAAACTATAGAAAAGCTCTGTGAAAACAATCTAGATTGTACTATTATGGTAGGTGGAGCAGTACTTACTCCTGAATATGCAAAAAGCATGGGTGCTGATTATTATGGAAAAGATGCAAAAGCTGCAGTTGAAATAGCAAAAAAAGTATTTGAATAAGTTTTGGCTAGTAGGACTGAAAATTTAACAAAGATGGGAGGAGAAGATGGATTTTAAAAACTGGTTTGAAACAAAAGTTAAGGTTATTGATGAATACTTAGAAGAAATTATAGAAGTTAAAGATAATCCTCAAAGTGTTATTTATGAAGCAATGAATTATAGTCTTTTGTCTGGTGGTAAGAGGCTGCGCCCGGTACTATTGTTGGCTGCTTATGAATTATTTAAGGAAGATTATGCTGAGGCGCTACCCTTTGCAGGGGCAATGGAGATGATTCACACCTATTCCTTGATCCATGATGATTTGCCAGCTATGGACGATGATGATTATAGAAGAGGTAAGATAACAAATCACAAAAAATTCGGTGAAGCAATGGCAATATTGGCAGGAGATGGGCTTTTGAACAAAGCTTTTGAAATAGCTTTAGAAGCTGTCGATTCAAAAACTAAGGTAAGAGCTTTAAATATTATAGCTGAATCCTCTGGTACGGAAGGAATGATTGGAGGACAGCTAGTAGATATGGAAGGTTGGAGGAAAATTTCATCTTTAGAAGATTTAAAGTATATGTATTCTCTAAAAACCGGAGCCATTATTAAAAGTAGTATAGTAGCAGGAGCAATTCTTGGAGGGGCAAGAGAAGAAGAAATTAAAGCTTTAGAAAATTATGCAAAGAAAATAGGCATTGCTTTTCAAATAAAAGACGATATTTTAGACCTAACTGGCAATGAAGAAAAGTTAGGTAAAGCAATTGGAAGTGATACTTTAAATAATAAAATCACGTATTTAACATTTAAGAACATAGAAGAATCTAAAAATGATGTCGAAAGATTAACTGAGGAAGGGATTGAAAGTTTAAGAATATTTGGGGAAAAATCATTCTACTTAGTTGAATTGGCAAAATATCTAACAAAACGAGAGAATTAAGAGCATAGGGGGTTTTCCATTAGTATGTCAATGGAAAACCCCCTGAACTAGGCTTTTACTAAAATATTTGCTATTTCGTCTACATTTCCTGCTCCCATAGTGATGATTGTATCACCTTTTTTGGCTATTGATTTAGCCATCGCTACAGCTTTTGAGAAACTTTCTGCATAAATAGCTTCCTTAGAATAGTCTTTTTTCATTTTATCTAAGATATCTTTTGAATGGATTTCACCAGTGTTTTCCTCTCTTGCAGCATAAATATCCAATAATATAACCTCGTCTGACAGAGATAAAGCTTCAGCAAATCCCTCTAAAAGTTTTTTAGTTCTCGTATATGTATGAGGTTGAAAGACTGTTATTATTCTTCCTTCTGAACAGGAACGGGCTGTATTTAATGTGGCTTTCATTTCTGACGGATGGTGGGCATAATCATCTATAATGGATACCTGGTTTACAGAGCCTTTATGTTCATATCTACGGTGAGTTCCTTTGAAATTTGAAAGACCTTTTACAATTGTTTCCGGTTCAATTTTTAATGTTGAGCATACAGCAAAGGCTGCAAGGGAATTTAAGATATTATGTTCTCCATAGACCTTAAGATTTACTTCCGTAATTTTTTCTCCCTTGTGCATCAATGTATAAGTAGGGTTTGGTGAAAGTTTTATATTGTCAGCATAATAATCGGCATTATTAAGTCCGAAGGTTAGAAGCTTGCACTCTAAATTATTAAACAAATCTTTATTTTCTTCGTTGACGATTAAGTGACCATCAGCAGGTAGTTTTCGTCCAAATTCCACAAAAGCATTTTCAATATCTTTTATATCCTTATAATAATCTAAGTGATCTTCTTCAATATTAAGTACTAGCCCTAGAGTAGGATTGAACTTAAGGAAATTTCTCTTATATTCACAGGCTTCCGTTAGTAAAAGTTGGTTGGAGCCATGGAGTAAATTCCCACCTAGAGAATCCATTTCTCCTCCTAAAAATATTGTAGGTTGAAAATTTGTTTCTATAAGTATGGAGGATAGCATGCCTGTAGTAGTGGTTTTGCCGTGGGTACCTGAGACACAAATTGAATGCTTGTAGTTTTTCATAACATTCCCTAAAAATTCGGCTCTGTCCATGGTAGGTATCTTTAATTCTTTTGCCCTTAACAACTCTGGATTATCTTCTGAAATTGCAGATGTGTAAACGATTAAGTCTATATCGGAAGTTATATTTTCACTGTCGTGATCTAGGTGGACTGTTGCACCGACTGCTTGTAATTTCTCTATGATTTTAGAATTATTTTTGTCGGAGCCTGAAACCTTTGTTTTTTCATGAAGCATTATTTCGGCTAATGCACTCATGCTTATTCCTCCGATACCGATAAAATATATATGGTTAAACTTGTAATTCATTATGTTCTCCTTGAGATTTTTCATTTTAATTCAATATTATTCATTTTATATATAATTAGTACAATTATACTTAAACTTTATTCGGCCTAAGTATCTATGTATTAAAGAATTCTATGTCCTTGATGTTACCGTATTATAGCATAGGAAATTGCATTGTTCAATTAATTTTTCGCCGCCAAAGATTAAGATATTATTAATTTTTTTAACTTCTATTGAAATAATTTCTATTGAAAACCTTTGTTTTTCACTTGTCCTTCATAATTTCTTGATTTTATATTTTTATGTATGTATAATAAGTAATGTTACAAACTATTCCATAATAGAAGGATGATTATGAAGATAAGAGTAAATAATTTAAAAGATACAGAAAGAATAGGAAAAATAATAGCAGGCTGTTTAACAAAAGGAACGGTAATTTGTTTAGACGGCCATTTAGGAGTTGGCAAAACTGCCCTTACAAGTTTTATTGCTAAGGAGTTGGGTGTGAAAGAACATGTAACCAGCCCTACATTTACTATTATAAAAGAATACCAAGGGAAACTACCCTTTTACCACATGGATGTATACCGTATAGAGTCGGCGGATAGTATGTATGACTTAGGCTACGACGAATATATATATTCTGAAGGGGTAACTATAATAGAGTGGTCTGATCTAATAGAAGAAATACTTCCGGAGGAAAGAGTTAACCTACGGATAATTCGAATAAGTGATGATGAAAGAGAAATAAAGATTGACGGTAAGGGTTATGTTTTTGACAAAATAGCAGAGGAGTTGAAAAATTATGAAAATACTGTCCATTGAATCTGCTTCTGTAACGGCTTCTTGTGCAGTATCTAATGGGGAAAATATTTTAGGAGAATATACTTTAAATCACAAGAAAACCCATTCGGAAAAATTAATGCCTTTAATAGAAATGCTTATGAAGGATTTAGATTTAAATCTAACAGATATGGATTATATAGCAATTTCTGAAGGTCCCGGTTCATATACTGGTTTGAGAATAGGTGGAGCAATAGCAAAAAGTATGGCTTTTGCAGCAGGTATAGAAATTATCAATGTACCTACTCTTAAATCTTTAGGGGCAAATATATTTGATGAAAACAAATTAATTATACCTATAATGGATGCTAGGGCCGGAAGAATTTATACAGCTATTTATAAATGGAATAAGGAGCAGTTTGAAGTAGTAAAGGAACAATATCCTTGCACTATTGATGAGTTACTTGAATTATTAAAAGATTATGAGGAAGCGGTAATATTTAACGGAGACGGTTCTGTAAATTATAAAGAAAAAATTGCAAACAAATTGAAGGAAAAAGCAATTTTTGCAGCTGAAAGATTTAACTATCTCAGGGCATCTACTTTGGCTTCAGTGGCATATTCCATGGCCTTAAAAGGTAATACTATAAAACCGAGAGATTTTAAACCTCAGTATTTGAGATTGTCTCAAGCAGAAAGAAACAGAAAGTAAGAGGTGGATATGGGGGAAGTTATAATACGGGGAATGGTTTACGATGATGTAGACCAAGTTATGAATATTGAAAAAGTTCGTTTTTCTTTACCTTGGTCTAAGGACGCAATTGCTAGTGAACTTTTTAATGAATTAGCTTACTATCAATGTGCTGAAAAATCAGGAAAAATTGTTGGCTACATGGGCATGTGGAAAATAATAAATGAATGTCATATTACAAACATTGCCGTTTTGCCGGAATTTAGAAATAAAGGCATAGGGGCAATGCTTATTGAAAAGACCATAGAGATATGTAAGTCAAGTGAAATTTCTATGATGACTTTAGAAGTAAGAGTATCAAATGAACCTGCAATTAAGCTATATAAAAAATTTGGATTTATTCCAGTAGGTAAGCGACCTAATTACTACGTAAAACCTGTTGAAGATGCATTAATAATGTGGAAAAAAATTTATTTAGATTAACATACAGGAGAAAGAAATGAAAAGAAAGAAAAAACCGACTAAAAAGTTTATTGTATTTGCTGCTATCTTATTAATTATAGTTTTGATATACATGGGAAATAAAGAAAATGACGAAAGGGAGAAAACAGATATATCCAATGAACAAGCCTATGAGCCGGAGGAACCGAAAGAACCAGAAGAACTAGAAAAATTAGAAGAAGCAGAAAATCCTGAAGAATCTATTGTAGAGCTAGAAATTGAAGAGCCCTATGAAGAAAACCCTGGATCCCTAGCTGGAGTGGAAACGCCGGATAATATAATTATTGAAAAGCCAGAGGCCATAGATGTACTAGTAAATAAAACAAGAACTTTGCCTGCTAGCTATGCACCTGAAGACTTAGTTACTTTGGAAGATCTTCCTACTGTATTGGTAAATCCAGAGGTAAATCAGCTTAGGAGTCCTGCCTACCAAGCTCTTAAAGAGTTATTTAATGCTGCACAGGAAGAAGCAGGATACTATCTCTATGCTCGTTCCGGCTATAGATCCTATAGTACGCAAGAGGCTCTGTATTCATCCTATGTTGAAAACCATGGACAAGCTGCTGCAGATAAGTATAGCGCAAAACCCGGTCAAAGTGAGCATCAGACAGGACTTGCCATGGATATTACTTGTAAAGCTTTAAATTATCAATTAGATACTACTTTTGCAGAAACGGAGGAAGGGAAATGGGTAGCTGAAAATGCCCACCGTTTCGGTTTTATTATAAGATACCCTAAAGGCAAGGAGCATATTACCGGCTATAACTATGAGCCTTGGCATTTACGATATTTAGGGACTGACTTAGCCACAGAAGTCTATGAATCAGGCCTTACTTTAGAAGGGTTTTTTGAACAAGAAAATAGCTAGACCTTATCTACCTAGCTTTAAAAATAGAGAAGTTTCTCTCCATAAAAAAAGGACATACCCCCATGTTTGATTCATGGTGGTGTGTCCTTTTGAGTTATTCTAATAATTCATATACGTCGTTTGCGTATTGGACAGGATCTTCTATAGAAAGTCCTTCGATTAAGAGAGCCTGATTAAACAATACCTTGGAAAGTTTCTTTAGTTTCTCCTTGTCATCTTTATAAGCCTTTTGAAGCTTTTCGAAGATATGGTGGTCGGTGTTGATTTCTAATATTTTTTCCGCCTGAACAAGATTATTATTATTAGGCATGGCTCTTAATACTTTTTCCATTTCTATAGATACTTCTCCTTCTGTAGCCAAACATACGGGATGAGTTTTAAGTCTTTTAGAAGCTCTTACTTCTTTAACCTTTCCATCTAAGGAATCTTTTATAAAGCTGAACAAATCTTTATTTTCTTTCTTTTCCTCAGTAGTTTCAGTACTTTCTTCTAGGTCTAAGTCAGAACTTGATACATTTTTAAATTCCTTATCTTTGTAATTTAGGAGAACTTTTATTACGAATTCGTCTATTTCATCAATAAAATATAGAATCTCATATCCTTTGTCTTTAATCAATTCAGTTTGAGGTAGTTTTGAAACTTTATCTACACTTTCTCCTGCTGCGTAGTAAATATATTTTTGATCTTCCTTCATACGGGAAAGATATTCATCTAGGGTAACTAGCTTTTTTTCATGGGATGAGTAGAACATTATTAAATCTTCTAATGTTTCTTTGTTAGCACCCCATTCACTGTACAAACCGAATTTTAAAGTTCTACCAAAATTTTCGAAAAATGTTTCATACTTTTCTCTTTCTTCTTTTAACATTGATAGGAGTTCGCTTTTAATTTTGTCTTTAATTCTCTTTGCTATAAATTGAAGCTGCCTATCTTGTTGTAGGGTTTCTCTTGAAATATTAAGGGATAAATCGGCAGAATCAACTAAGCCTTGTACAAATCCAAAGTAATCTGGAAGTAAATCTCCGCATTTTTTCATTATTAAAACACCGTTTGAATAAAGTTCTAATCCCTTTTCAAACTCCTTAGTATAGAAATCAAAGGGTGCCCTGGCAGGAATATAAAGTATTGCATTATAGCTGGTTATACCTTCTACGCTTACATGAGTGTATTTTAAAGGTTTTTCAAAACCGAAATGCTTCTCTTTGTAAAAGTTTTCGTAATCTTCTTCCTTAAGTTCGCTTTTGTTTTTTCTCCAAATGGGAACCATGCTGTTTAATACTTCATCTTCAAAATATTCTTCATATTCATTTTCAGTTCCCTCTTTAAGCTTTTTCTTTTTTACCATCATTTTTATAGGGTATTTAATGAAATCAGAATATTTTTTTACTAATGATTTTATATTATAAAGATCTAAAAATTCATCGTATTCCTCATCTTCAGATTCTTTGATTTTCAGAATTATATCTGTTCCCACACTGTCTTTTTCACAAGGGCTAATAGTGTAACCGTCAGCTCCAGTAGATTCCCACTTATAAGCCTCATCTGTGCCGAAAGCTTTACTTATAACTGTAACTTTTTCAGCAACCATAAAGGCAGAGTAAAATCCTACACCGAATTGACCGATTATATCTACGCCATCTTTAGCTTGGTTATTTTCCTTAAATTCAAAGGAACCGCTTTTTGCAATAGTTCCAAGGTTTAAATCTAACTCTTCTTCGGACATACCAATACCTGTATCAGAAATAGTTAAAGTTCTTTCATCTTCATTTATAGAAATTCTTATGTAAAAGTCATCTTTATTAAATGTAATATCGCTATCTATAAGTGATTTATAATAGCTTTTGTCGATTGCGTCGCTGGCATTTGAAATAAGTTCTCTTAGAAATATTTCCTTGTTGGTATAAATAGAGTTAATCATTAAATCTAATAGTCGCTTAGACTCAGATTGAAATTGTTTTTTAGTCATTTTATCATCCTTTCTCAGAAAAAGTGTTAGCACTCTAAGTTAATGAGTGCTAACTATATTTTATCAAAAGTTCACTAATTGTCAATAGAAGAAAAAAATTACTTATAAAAGCCACAGGTATCGTATATAGTTACTAAAGAGTCCCATGTATCTTTATCTACTACACCGGTTACGGGAAGCATAGTTCTTTCTTGGAATAATTTAATTGCTTCCTCCACATCTTCGCTATAGATATCTGTAATTTCCAATTTTTTATAATTTGCATACCTTCTATGGTAGCTGTTAAGCATTATTCTTATTGCATATACAATATCTCTTTTGGCGCCTATTTTAATATCTTCAAATTCACTGTTGCTTACGGGGATTCTGCTTGGTTTTCGAGTCCTCCTAAGATATTTTTCATTTTCCTTTACAAGGGCATTCCATGTATTAATGTCTACGACACCAGAAGGAGGAAGATCCATTAGTTTTTGAAATTCTGCTACTGCATTTCGTGTATTGTTATCATATATACCGGTAGGATATACCGGCGGTATTGAAATTAGTGAATTTCTTATATTAATTAAGTAATTTTGCAATTCTAATATTATGCTTGAATCAATTAAATTTGAACTCATAATAACTCCTTTCCAACTATTCTGTATTTTCCTCTTCCTGTTCATCCCAAAGTTGTTGGTATACAGTAATTATCATATTCCAAGTTTCTTCGTCAACTATGCCTGTATGGTCTAAATCGTACAATCTTTGAAACATTATAACTGCTGTAGTAGTATCGGGACCAAAGTCGCTACCTACTTCAACTTTAGGTATCCCAGGAATAAAATTGGATATATAATTAAGCATTATTTCAAGAAGTAAAACTCTGATGTATTCCGCCCCCATACCCTCAACTAAGTTAACACCCATAAATGGCAGTAAGGCAGTAAGTCTTAATTCTTCAACGGGGGTTGAGGTGAGAATCGAATAGGCTTCACTATACAAAAATCTTAAAGTTTCTAGGTCGGTAATTCCTGTAGGACGAAGTCCCATAATATTTTGGAATTCAGTTATTGCCGCAGTAGTTTCAGGACCGTAAACTCTGGATATTTCTACTGGTTCTATAGAAGGATATTTCTGAGAAACTACATTTAAAAAAAATTGGATATAGGGTACTATGGGACGAGAACCTCCCTCCAATATGATGTCTCGAAAGAGCTCTTCTAATTCTTCCCTAGTCAGGCCTTCTGATATCAATTCAGCTAAATTTGTAACTGCAACATAGATAGTTCGAATTCTGTACCAAGTATCTTCATCTACTACTCCGGTTATTGGCAAGTCGAATACTTCTTGAAATATTTCAACTGCTATTTCCGTTGTTAAATCAAAAAACCCCGTTACCTCAAGCCTTGGAATAAGAGGAAAATTGCGTGAAATTCTCCTTAAAGAATGCTGCATCCTAAAAACGTCTATTCCTGAATCTCCAATACTTAATGGCCTACCCGGATAGGTGCCTATAACTTCATCTGCTTCTTCTGCTGTTACTATATATACATCGTCTCCATAGTAATATCTTAATATTTCTAAGGCAGTATAGCCTTGATTAGCTAAGTCAACGCTGCCCCATTGGTACATGCCATCACATTGGGAAATTCTCCCATCACAAAAGGCTGCAAACATAGGTTCTACATGTCCCTCTCTCACAATATATTGATCGAAAATTTCATTAGTAATAGTAGAAATTGTGTCAAAAATACCTCTTTCGTGAACATAGGCCTGATCATATTGAGTAGAATTCGTAATATCAAAATCATATCCTCTTGATCTATACCATTCTGTAAATATTCGGTTTAAGGCAACGGATGTTATTGCGTGAATATTTGCTCTTAAAGCCTCTTCAGGCCAGGTAGGATATAATTCACTGGAAGCAACATTTTTTATATAGTCTATATAGGGTACCGTTACATTAATTGCATTTTCGTCAGGGGCTCCTAAGTGTACAGTAATATACATTGGGAAAGGAACTATTACATGGGGAAGAGGAGCAGGGGGTATAATAACATCACTTATATCCGGAACGCTCATAACATCACCTTTCTTTCACCACAACTTTAATTTATAGTAACTCCCGGGAATTGACCCGGTGTTCTTAACATCCCAAATCTTAATTCACGGTAAACACTTACTATTGTGTCCCAAGTTTGTTCATTGGCTACTCCCGTTGGTGGAAGATCGTAGATATTTTGGAAAGCTATTACCGCAGCAGTCGCTTCTGGACCGAACACTCCATCAGTATCTAAAGCTGGTATAGCAGGAACAACAGTAGAAATATATGATAAATATTCTTGTATAATGTAAACTCCGGGCCCTTCGGAACCTTCCCGGTAAATAATATTAGGAAATAGTAAGGCGGGTAGAGCAATTGCTGTAGGAGGAAGTTCCCTTAATATACCCAGTATACTGTTGTACATTGTATCCCAGGTTTCCTCATCTATAGTCCCCGTTGCTGGTAGTCCCATGGTTTTTTGGAATTCTAATATTGCAGTCCTTGTTTGGGGCCCTAGCATACCATCTATGTCTACGGCAGGAATTGACTCATAATATGCAGATAGTACGTTTAAGAAGTATTGAGCCGTCTGAACCCTTGGTACTACTTGCCCTTCCTCAATATCTGATACAATATCACTAGGTATTTCACTCATTAAAATTCCCTGGGAAGTTAGTTCGGCCAGCTTTTTTACTGCTACATATATTTTTCTAATCTCATACCAAGTGGCCTTATCAACAACACCTGTTACGGGAAGGTTGAATATAGTTTGAAATTCTCTCACTGCAGCTTCCGTACTTTCATCAAAGGTAAAATCAATGGGTGAAATTATAGGAATTGCAGGAAAATTAGAAGAAATAGTATTTAAAGACATCTTTATAATAAGTACGTATTGATTTGTATCACCAAGCCGTAAAGGTGTACCCGGGTAGGTTTCCTGTAAATTTATTACAGGTGTATCTGTATTAATATTTATATCTTGACCGTAGTAGTATTGTAGTATTTCGTAAGGAACTAAACCTTGCTGTGCCAACTCAACGGTACCCCATTGGTACATACCATTACATTGAGACACTCTTCCATCACAAAAAGTCGCAAAAAGAGGTTCAACCCGTCCCGGTCTGGAAATATATGAATCAAAGATCTCATCCACTATTCTGTCGATGGAATCAAAAATTCCTCTGTCGGGAACGTAGGCTTGATCATATTGGGTAGTATTGGTAACATCGAAATTATATCCTCTGGATCTATACCATTCAGTGAATACTCTATTTAGTGCAACTGATATAATTGCATATATATTAGCTCTAAGAGATTCTTCTGGCCATGTAGGATATAGTTCGCTGGATGCCACATTTTTAACATAGTCTATGAAAGGAACTGTAATATTTTCTGCCGGTTCGTCAGGAGCTCCTAAATGAACAGTAATGGAAGCTGGTATAACTACTGAAGTAAGCCCCGGAACATCTATACTCATTATCTTACCCCCTTATACATTGGATTCATCAATAGGACTTGGGGGAATAATTATTGTTCGGCTATCATCTTCGGTTCCCCCGGACATTACAGGGATTAAATTAATTCTAAAAGAAGTTGTAGTATCGGGGAACACCCTTACGTCCAAAACGTTCTGAGTGTAATATCCTATTGCTTGAACTCTCAGGTTGTAGGTGGAGAAATAATATTGTTGGCTATCAGTAGGGTCTAAAAGATTGTATACTACCGGAAGGGTTATTAGAGGCACGCTTCCGCTTATATCTGAAACTAAGTGGTAGAATACATGTTCCTCTCCTTCTTCATCGGTAACATATACAGTAACTACAGCATCGCTTACTGGCAATGCACCTAAGGCGGTAAATACTCTCACGTCTATGTAACCTTGATCTATAAGAGGAGTTTCATCAAGTTGCTCTTCATTTAGCAAGGGAATTTCTTGAATAATTTCTTGGGGAATTTCCGGCGGAGTTTCCGGCGGAGTTTCTGTTTTCTTTACGATTTTATTTCGAGCTAGGTAGGGCTTATTTCTTCTGGGCTTTCTATACATATAATCACACCTTTCTATTCTTTGATTTAATATATGCAGCAAAATAAAAATTGACTTTCTATATAATATGAACCTGAATTAAGATTATGAAGTTCGGATTTTAATTTATAATATTTACTCTTGTGAAGCTGAATTTTAGTAAGTAAAAATGCATTAAACCGTGGAAAATTAACGACTTAAAGGTTGACTTTATCTATTAAATTTAATAATATATAAAAAGGACAATAATTTTGATGAGGAGGTAATAAATTGCCAAAGGACAAAATAGCAGAGCTTAGAAAACGATACGAAAAAATAAAACTTGGCGGCGGGCAGAAAGCAATAGAAAAACAGCACAAAAATGGAAAGCTGACGGCACGAGAAAGAATATTGAAACTTTTGGATGAAGGTAGCTTTGTGGAAATAGATGCTCATGTTGAGCATAGGTGCGTTAATTTCGGAATGGAAGAGAAATCCATGCCTGGAGACGGAGTTGTGGCCGGCTACGGTACTATTGACGGCAGATTAGTCTACTTATTTGCCCAAGACTTCACCGTAATGGGAGGATCTTTAGGTGAAATGCATGCTGCAAAGATAGTTAAAGCCCAGCAAATGGCACTAAAAGTAGGAGCCCCCTTAATAGGTATAAACGATTCAGGAGGAGCAAGGATTCAAGAAGGAGTAGATGCCCTTTCTGGATATGGAAAAATATTTTATAACAATACTATTGCTTCAGGAGTTATCCCACAAATTTCAGTTATTTTAGGACCCTGTGCCGGTGGAGCCGTTTATTCTCCTGCAATAACAGATTTTATCTTCATGGTTAAAAATATCAGTAAAATGTTTATTACAGGACCTAATGTTATAGAAACCGTAACGGGAGAAAAGGTATCTGCCGAAGAATTAGGTGGAGCCATGACTCACAACAGCATTAGCGGTGTAGCTCATTTCGTTGACGACACGGAAGAAGAATGCTTGGCCAACATTAAAAGACTTCTAAGCTACTTACCTCAAAATAACTTAGAAACAACACCTGTTCAAAATGTACAGGATAGTATAAATAGAATTGATGAATCACTAAATTACATAGTACCTGATAATCCTAATAAACCTTATGATATGAAGGATATAGTATATACTCTGGCCGATGATGGTGAATTCATGGAATACCAGCCTTACTTTGCGCAAAATATAATTACTGGATTTATAAGGTTAAAGGGCAAGAGTGTAGGAGTAGTAGCAAGTCAACCGAAAGTACTGGCAGGATGTTTAGATATAAACGCATCTGATAAAGCGGCTCGGTTCATAAGAACTTGCGATTCATTTAATATACCCCTGCTAACTTTAATGGACGTACCGGGATTTTTACCAGGAACAAATCAAGAATACGGTGGAATTATAAGACACGGAGCAAAAATGTTGTATTCTTATTCAGAAGCAACAGTTCCTAAAGTTACCGTAATAACAAGAAAAGCCTATGGCGGTTCATATATAGCAATGTGCAATAAGGAATTAGGAGCAGATATGGTTTTTGCCTGGCCTTCAGCTGAAATAGCAGTTATGGGACCTGAAGGAGCAGCTAATATAATATTTAAACGAGAAATTGCCGATGCAGAAGATCAAAACTTCAAACGCACAGAAAAAATACAAGAATATAGAGATACTATAGCTAATCCATATGCAGCAGCAGCCAGAGGATATGTTGATGCAGTAATAGAGCCTTCCGAAACAAGGAAGAGAATAATTAGTTCGTTTGACATGTTAACAGGAAAAAGAGAATTAAGACCTGAGAAAAAACATGGCAACATTCCTCTGTAAGGAGGTATTAATGAGTTTTTTAGATAAACTATTTAAAAGGAAGAAGTCAGAATCAGTAGAAGTAGACAGCTTGGTAGAAGTAAAGCCCATAGAAGCGGAAGAGGATCCGGATGAAATTGTTGCTGTAATAGCAGCAACCTTGGCAGCTATGGATGAAGAGGAAGAAATAGTAGCAGTAATAACGGCAGCCATATCCGTAATTATGGGAAAAGGAACAGACGAATTTATAGTAAGAAATATAAAACCAACTCCTGAAATGGACTCAATATGGGCACATGCAGGCAGAATGAAGTTAATGAGATGACCTAACCCCATTTTTCTGAGTATTTTTTCAGAAAAATGGATGGTAGGTCATTCGCAACGAAATCCCAATTTATGTGACCTAAGGAGCAAATAAATTGGTGATTGAGACTGCGAGATGACCTAACCTAACGAGGTAAACCGAGATGAAACAACAAGACTATGGAGGGAAAAATGAAGAAATTTAATGTAACAGTTAATGGTAAGACCTATGCAGTAGAAGTTGAAGAAGTAGGAGCAGGACAGGGAGGATTTACATATGTACAGCAAGCAGCAGCTCAAGCACCTGTACAACAGGCACCGGCGCCACAAGCTGTACAAGCGGCACAGCCTGCACCTCAAGCTCCTGTAGAAAAACCTGCACCGAAAGTTGAAGCTACCAGCGGACAAGGAACTTTAATGTCAGCTCCAATGCCGGGCACAATTTTAGATATTTTAGTAAGTGAAGGTCAAACAGTTAAGAAAGGTGAAATAGTAATAATTTTAGAAGCAATGAAAATGGAAAATGAAATAGCAGCTGCAGCAGATGGAGTTGTAAGTAAAATTCATACTTCTAAATCAGCAAATGTAAATGCTGGAGATCCTATGTTAACGATAGCGTAAAAAATTGTTAAGTTTTTTTAACTCTTCTATTGAAAAGAAGAGTTTTTTTTTGTAGCATTTTATGATAAAATGTAAAAACCCATCTAAATTTCATAAAAATGTACAGTGCTACAGATGCTACTATGGATGTAAGGGGTTAAAGGGGAAAAGTTATGATAAGTAAGGAAGATTTAATAAGACTACAACTAATAAATGGTCTAGGTAGAAAAACCATCAATAAAATTTTAAGCTATATAGAACTAAAAAATATAAAATTTGATAATTTTTCTGATATTTTAAAATTTATAAGTAAGATGAAAATAAAAAGAATAAAAATTGACGAACAAAAAATTTTAGAAGAATCAGCAAAGATTATTGAAACTTGTAAAAAATATAAAATTCAAATTATCGGATTATACGATAGTAAATATCCATATAAACTAAAATTGATCGAAGATAGACCAATAGTTTTATATGTGGACGGGGATGCAGGACTAATGAAGGAAACTAATAATATAGCCATCGTAGGTAGTAGGAAACCTTCACAGGAAGGCTATGAAGTAAGCTCGATTTTTGCCGAAAGATTAGCAGAGGAAGGCTGTTGCATAGTAAGTGGTCTTGCTTCCGGTTGTGACGAAGCAGCCCACAAAGGATGTCTTTTGGCAAAAGGTAAAACTATTGCCGTAATACCTTCGGGACATTTCTATGTATTAAAGTCAAGCAGATCGATATATAATAAAATTATTCTAAACGGCGGTTGTATCGTATCAGAGCTTCCTCCTCTTGCAAAAGTTGAAAAGTATTCTTTCGTAGATAGAAATCGAATTATAGCTGCAATTTCTGAGGGAGTAATAGTAATAGAAGGAGGCTTAACTGGAGGCACATCTCATACTGTAAAATTTGCCCAGAAATTTAATAAGGAAGTTGCATATACAACGGATATATGTAAAAAAACAGGACAAACATTAATGTTTAACGACATTGGAATTATAGACAGTTTTGAAAAATTGGTAAATTTTAAAAATAAATCTTGTAAAAAAACACTTGACAAAGTAATTTCTCAGTAGTATAATCAATCTTGCGCTGTTGAAAATAGTGTAAATATATTGCGGATGTGGCGGAATTGGCAGACGCACTAGACTTAGGATCTAGCGCATTAGCGTGGGGGTTCGAGTCCCTTCATCCGCACCATATAAGAACGCTAATTTTGATATCCACTGTATCAAAATTAGCG
>JAAYRW010000079.1 GCA_012518555.1 Tissierellia bacterium | reverse complement strand
TTATAATTTGAGTTACCACACAAAAACAATAAAGAAAGGTTGGTCATTGTTATGTCTCAAATTATAACTTATTTCTACTATACAATCAATACCTGATTACTGATAATCAAATTTATCAATTAATTAATTTTATTTATCGCAAAATATATTCCTATTAAGCAATGGACCTTTGAAGATTCTAATAGTCTAGCATATCAAAAAGTTAGAGTTAATAAACTTCCCATTATTAAAAAGTTTGTTATTATAGGATTCTGGTGAAAAAGTGTCTAAATCCGTTTCACTATTAACTTAACACTTTGTCTTTGTCGTTCATCTTTGTACTAGATCTTCATTATCAGAATTAGCATTTTCACTTAAGACTATCCTATTGATTTAAATGAATCTAATAATCCATAATAAGGCCAGCATTTTTCCCTGGATATACTCTATTTTCCCTAACAATGACCTACACAAGTGTATGCCCTTTCATAAGTTTGTCTATCATTATAAACTTTTAATGAATATTATACTCAACATCTGTAACCTCAAAGTTAAACCAATTAAAATCTCCTGTATCTAACTTCCAGGTAACGTCCCCTTTGGTAGGAATTTTTATTCCTTCAAATTCCTTATAATCCCATACAGGAATTGACCATGTCTCTAACCTTATTTCCCCATTAAATTCACCATATCTTTCAGCCTCGAAATTAACAACCTGACCCTTGTCATTAAATGTAAATATTCCTATTGCCGTTATCTGGCCATAGGTCATAGTCACTTTGGCATTATATTGATCCATCTCTTCCCAAGTTAAGTATTCATTTAAAGCTGCAGTAGGAAACCACATTGTCTCAGCCAAATATCTTAATAAGGTGCCCTGGTCGATTTCTTTTCCCTTGGAGTCGGCAACGGTAAATAATGAAAGAATTTTGATTAGCATATTTCCTTTTCCATTCTGGTATTTATCTCTCCCTGAAATATGAAATAATGGAGCAGCCTTAATATTTGCTTTCCATATGAAAGCTGGCTCATCTGAAGTGAAATATTGTTCTGCTTCAACTGGCATCCATGGCTTATCTTTTTCTAATCTCATATCAGCTTTTTGTTTTACGTGAACAGTAACTATTTTTTCTTTTCCAATAATTCCAGTGTATTCAAGCCACTTCCTAACATTTTGTGGTAGCGCAGATAAGTCTTCCTTAGTTACAATTTCACCCCTGTTATTTACCCTGCCAAAAAGTTCTTCAACCTCCTTTTCCACTTTTTGATTAAACAAATATCTAGCGATAGAAGAAACTGCTATAAATATAACCGTAAGAACTATAATAATAATTAACACAATTTTTAATTTTGACATGTAAAGCTACCCCCTATTATCTTTGCTGTAAAGCATTTCTTTAAGCACTAAACACAGTACAGATGTATAATACATCGCCTTTGATTCAATAGATGTTTTGTTTCCAAATTGAAAAATCCACCAACATAAGGCGGACTTATCATAAACTTGTCTTTTTATCAATTAAAATATAATTTAAAATAGACAGCAATATTTTGCTAAGTACTACGCCACTACTAGGTCCTCAACATTCCTCCTGATGTTTCCCAACTATAACTTTGTTACGACCAGCCTTCTTTGCCTTGTATAAGGCTCTATCTACAGTGTCAATTAGCTCATCAGGCTTCATCCCGTCAGTAGGGATAACTGATGATACGCCCAGGCTAACCGTTAGGAGGGTTTGCTGTCCCCCGTTTTCTATTCCTAGTTCTTCAACTCTTCTCCGAATTTCCTCAGCAACAACTGCCGCCCCCTCTAAAGTAGTATTCATAAGTATTACCACAAATTCCTCGCCGCCATAACGTGCTGCAAGATCACCTGGTCTTTTTATTGCAGCTTTTATTACCCTAGCAATTTTTATCAATGCTTGGTCACCTGATAAATGGCCATAATTATCATTAAAGAACTTGAAGTTATCAATGTCTATCATAATTAGAGCCAGTGGTATCCCCTCTCGCATACTTAATTTCCAGGCTCTCTCATAGACAATATCAAAAGCCCGGCGATTTTCAATTGAGGTTAGGCCATCTGTCATTGAAATCCGTTCAAGCTTTAAATTAGTTTCCTTTAATATTTCATTTGTTTGACGGAGTTCCTCCGTTCTATCTTTCACCATAGCCTCTAGCTTTATATTTAATTTTCTATATTTTCTTACATAATATATTGAGATCAAGGCTACCAATAATAGAAAAAAACTTGCAGAGTGTAGAAAAAAATTCTGTAAATAATCTTCAGTTATATATACCACCCTTTTGCCTTGCCACTGTTGCATGATTTTATCAATAGTTCCATCTTCAGTAATCTCTTTTAGACCGGAATTAATCAGAGACAGCGTTTCGGCATCGCCTATTCTTACAGCAATTCTAGAGTACTGAGTTTCAACTGCTTTCTCCACAATCCCTATACCAGCTACTCTGCTTTGAGCAAGTTCGTATTCACCTATCCATCGATCCACAATAATCGCATCTAAATCACCAGTACTTAAAGCTTTGAAGGAGCTTTCCCAATTATCAATCATTTCAAAGTCTATTGTTTCATATCCCTGAAGCAAGCTGATCGGATAGCCAGCAGCCTCTACTCCAACACGCTTGTTTTTCAAGTCATCAATAGTCCTCAAGGTTACATTTTCGCATTGAATGAACATGGAAAATTCAGATTTCAGCAAAGGACTGGAGTAGTCATATCGTTTATTTCTTTCGGGACTTGGATTGATATGAAGAAGTCCGTCAGCCTCACCATTAAGCATCATCTCTTGTGCTTGCTCCCAATTTACTGCCATTACTTTAATGTCGTAACCAATCTTATTACCGATAGCTATAGCAATATCAACTGCCACCCCTTTAGCTGTTCCCTTGTCATTGTATACGATAGGAGCCAAATTTTCATTTCCAAGCAAAATCAAAGTGCCACGACTATCATCATTCATAGCAAATATATTGGAAGGTAAAAATAAAATTAATAAAATAATAGCGGTAATTAAACAAGTCTTACTGTCTTTATAACTTCTCATGACTCACTAACCCACCTACCCACATACATATCTACCTTACATTATATGTCAAACTTATGAAAGTTACCCTTGTAGTTTAATAATTATCGCTCTAATGAACTTGCTTTTTCAAAAACTTAAGGGCATCTTTTTCATCAAGTGGTTTGCTTATGAGATATCCTTGTATTTTATCGCAGTTGTGTTTTTTTAAATACTGCAACTGGCTCTGGTGCTCAACTCCTTCAGCAATCGTGCAATGCCCAAGTTTATGTGACATGGAAATGTTATCACTTGTTATAGCTTGACTTAAGTCTGCATTTAACAGATTGTCGATAAAATATTTATCGATTTTCAAACAACCAACTTTTAATTCCCTTTCTCTAGCAAGAGAGGAATGGCCTGTCCCAAAGTCGTCTATTGCTACATGTAGCCCCCCGTCCCGTAGCTTCTAATAATATTATTAATCTTATTAAGCCCCTGATTTCATTGTCCAGCTCATCATGGTTAGTCAGCTTCCTGGCCGTCACAAGCGGTCAATATGTAATATTCGCTTAGAGTGTTTTTAATGTTCAATCTGTCAGATGCTGACTTGTCAACAACCAAAATCTTAATTTGCATTGTAAAACCTCCCACACCTCAATAGATAAGGTTTCCTCATTATACTACAAAATATTACCATTTTCAATAAATATTGAAAGTTAGCTCTTGCTGTAATCTAGAGAAGTCAACCCCTTACAGTCAGTGTTTTTCATCAAAAGCTTAATTACATAGTCTTTTCTATCTCGACATCTTGTTATCCTTATCATAGCCTTTTTTTATATCTGTTTAACCATACCACACCTAAGCAAAGAAGTGCCGAACCAATGCACAGCCATAATCCCATCCTTTCACCAAGGTCTACTAGCACCAAGCCAGCCATTATTTAACCAGTATTCACGATCCGTGGGGTTCCAATCGTTTGCTTTTTGACCCATTCGCATAATGTGGAACATTAGTTTTGTTTTTAATCCTGGTTTTACATTGCCAATTTCTTTTGATATTTTCCCGGATAGTTCTTTGACATCTTTTTCAATCTTTAACTTCTTTTCTGTCTTTACACTTTCCCAACTTGAGGCAGCTACATTTTTGCCATAACGGTATATTTTTGCTACTCCCCAATGAAATAGATTGTCTTTTAAGGACTTTGTAACCTTTTTCGTACCTGCACCTGCAGCTGTAGAAATAACTAATCCTACTTTACTGAACATTTTAGGATGTGGTCTATGGGCCATCCACCGATAGGCTAAATGATCAAGAAGTGTTTTAAGCTGTCCACTCATTCCAAAAGCATAGCAAGGGGATTCTAATATTATTAAATCTGCTTCATCCATTGCTTTAACTATTGCTTGCACTTTATCTGCATGGGGGCATTCTTCCTCGCCTTTCATAAAGCAATTAAAACAGCCTATGCAAAATGATGGTGTATCTTCAGGCATAAAAAATTCTGTTATTTCTGTATTTTCATCTGAAAGGTTTTCTAAAAAAAGTTTTGTAATATTATAGGTACTACCCTTATGCATTTGCCCATGTAAAACTACTATTCTCATATTTTTCACCTTTTCTCAATATTGACGCTGTAACCATTAATTGTATAATACCTTAATTTTACATTAACACACTAGAGATTAAAAGGCAATTATTAACAATATTTTAATTTAAACAAAAAGCATATTGAAACCGTTTAATTATCAATGGTTCAATATGCTATAAATTTACTTGCTTATAATCCTGTATTTCTGGGATTGCACCACCGGCAATGACCCAATTAAGTTATTATATCTATCTTAATATTATTTTTCTTACTATTCCCATCTTAGTTGTAGACAATAATCTCTAAAGAGTTGAATTGAAGGGTTAAAATTGTATTTAGACCAGGTTAAAACGAAATCTTGGTATACTTTTTCGCTATCTATATCTACGTAGGTTACTGAGCTATTTTTAACTTTAAAAGATCTTGGAATTGGGGCTATACCCAAACCGGTTGCAGCCATGGCTATTGTTGTTTCGTATTCATCTACTAAATTTGCATTTTCCATATCAAAACCTGCACTAGTCAAACGCTCTACTATTTTCTTCAAGCTTATGGATGCACTTTTATTATTACTCATTATTACATTTTCGGTTTTTAGAAATTCTGGACTTGCCTTTTGGTATTTTGCTATGGGACTTTGTTTAGAAACTGCAACTGCTGCATAATCTCTAAATAGAAAGACTGTTTCTAAGGAAGAGATGCCATCTGTTTCAGACTTTTCATCAAAAAGTAGATCTAATTTTCCATTAATTACATCTCGCGTTAGTGGTCCCCATCCACCTACTACAACGTTTAATTCAATATGAGGATAAAGTTTGTGAAAGTCTTTAATTCTATTGTTTATGTTTGCCCATTCTGCTGGTCCATGGTAGCCAATAGATAAATAAGCATTTTTATTTGCTATATTTTGAGCTTGTATCTTTGCTTTTTCGTAGTGGTCAATCAAATAGGCAAATTCTTTCTGCATATATTTACCTGCTTCGGTTAGTTCAACTTTTTGACGACTCCTTTTTAATAGCTTTACATCTAATTTTTTTTCTAAAAGATTCATTTTAGTACTCATAGCAGGTTGAGAAATAAACATTTCCTTTGCAGCCATTGAAAAGTTTAAATGTTTTGCTACGCTTAAGTAACACTTCATACTAAATAGATCCAATTTAATAACCTACTTTCATCTTAACAATCTTTTAATCTAGATAAAAAGTGCTTGTCTCCTTATTATTCTACCTTGCCTTTGGCTAAAAGTCAACAAAAACCCGCCCTTTATAACTTTTAGTTATAAGGATATAAAAATTATATTTAACAAACTATATGCAGGTTATGTTAAAATATATACAAGTATTTTAACGAAAATATTACGAAGGAGTTGAACTTTAATGGATGTTTCAAGAAGAAAATTTCTAAAGGGTGCAGCCGCAACTGCAGCTACAGTTGCTATAGGTGGTGTTATGGCCGGTTGTACAAAGGCAGCTGATACGGGTCAAGATACTAACAATAAGGCTAATGGTAACGGCAATGGAAATGCTAATGTCAACACTAACTCTAGTGTTTCTAATGAAGTTAGTACAAGTACAAGATGGTATGATGAAAGGTATTTTGCTAAACCTAGTCCTATAACCGACATCGATGAAACTGTTGATGTAGATGTGGTAGTTGTAGGAGCTGGTAACGGAGGATGTATTTCTGCCGTAAGTGCTGCTGATTTAGGTGCTAGTGTTGCTTGGGTTGAACAAACACCTAATGTAGTTACTTTTGCAGGTGAAATAGCTGCAATAAATTCTAAAGTTGCAAAAGAAAAATTTGGAGTGTCCTATACAGAGGAAGAAAGAAATAAAATAGTTAATGATATATGTCGTTATGCAAGCTATGAAAATGACCAACGCTTAGTGAAATTATGGGCTGAAAATTCAGGAAGAACTATGGATTGGTTCGTTGATATGATGGCAGCTAAGGGCGTTAAAATGTTCCTGGAAACTGATTTGTTTGATACAGATATCTACAATTCACCTGCTGTAACTCATACCGTTCACAGAGATGAGTTCATAGAAATGGGTCCTAATCAGATGGGTTCTCAAATAGCTAATCCAGTTTGGGAAGAACATGCTGAAGATATGGGTGTTCAAAAGTTTTTCCAGCATACTGCAAAACAATTAATTCAAGATAGTAGTGGCAAAGTTACAGGAATAATCGTTCAAAGAAACAGCGATGAAAAATATATTCAAATAAATGCAGCTAAAGGTGTTATTTTGGCAACTGGAGGCTACTCTGGTAATCCTGAAATGATGGCTGCCCTTCGTTACAGATGTAAAGATTCCATAGTAAATAATTTAGGTGGCGCTGGACGTAACGGTGATGGTATTAAGTTAGCTATGTGGGCAGGAGCTGCTATTGACAGAAATCACGGAGGCGGTGTTGCATTTAATAGGGCTGCCTTAGATTTAGACCACCATACTGGTGAACCATATTCAAGCGGATTAGATGATATTTGGTGGGCAGGAAGTCAGCCTTGGTTAAAGGTAAACACTCGCGGCGAGCGTTTTATGAATGAAGATGGACCTTATGACTTCCAGATTTTCGGTGGGGTTACACAGCCTAAGAATTTCTGGTTCCAAATATTTGATTCTAATTATTGGGAAGATGTAAATGCCTTCCATACAACTATTTGTGGTCGTGTTGTAGCGGCAAAAGGTGCACGTAATTCAGAAGTGCTTCCTGGTGTATTCCCATGTAAAACTAAAGAAGAATTTGAACAAGCCTTTTTAAATCCTGGATTGGAAAGCGGCAGGTTAAAACAAGCTGATAGCTTAGAAGATTTAGCAAAACAGTTAGGTATTCCGGAAGATACTTTCTTGGATACTGTAGAGCGCTACAATCAATTAGCTGCAAATGGATACGATTCAGATTTCGGTAAAGCTGCAAGAAATTTACGACCTGTTGAAAAGGGACCATTCTACGGTATTGCACTTGGTAACTGGTTACTATGTACCTTTAACGGTGTTAGAATCAATACCGATATGCAGGCTGTCAATGAAGAGGGAGATGCTATTGACGGTTTATATGTTGTTGGAAATGATAGCGGTGGCTTCTTTGCAAACAGCTACCCTCAATATTATGGAGGTTTAGCTCAAGGAAGAACTTCATGTTTTGCTCGTTTAGCAGCTTTACATGCAGTAACCGGTTCTATATATGAATAAGAGTTCAAGAAAGGGATTGTGCATCTTGCACAACCCCCTTTTTTATAGTTCTACCATTGCCGGCTCATGTCCTGTATATGGGATAAATTTATTTAAAATATCTTCAGTTTTCACTTTCAAAGTTGTAGTGTTTACACAAGGATGGAAACCTAAATATTCATTTTCCAATACTTCTTTGTCTATGATGAGCTTTACCTTGTATTCCTTATCAAAGATTAGACCGAATAGACTAAGAGAACCTGGACTTATATTTAAAAGTTTTTCCATAAATTCACCATTGGCAAAGGATAGTCTGGAACTGTTTATTTGTTTAGATAAATTCTTTGTAAGAAACTTTTTATCTCCCGGCATTATTAGAAGATGGAATTTTGTTTTTTGTGAATTACATAAAAATAAGTTTTTGCATATTTTTACATCTAATATTTTCTCTACTTCCTTTAAACTTTCAATTGTTTGAGCTTCTTGGTGATCTACTCCCCTATACTCTATATTAAGTTTATCTAATATATCATAAGTATCTATTTCTTTTTTTAGCCTATTTTCTATAGATGGTTTTGAATTAAATATTTTTCCCATGTATTTACTGCTTTCCATATTTACTCCTTTAGTTCTGTCTTTTCTTTCTATCTTTCTTATTTCTTAACTGACTTCAATCTTTACTTTACTGCCTCCTAAACCGGATTGGGCAGGTTTTACAATTAACTTTACCGGTACTCTGTTTTTAATTGATTCAACATGGCTTATAATTCCCACAGACAGTCTTTTGTGGTAGACTCTTTCTAAGGAATCCATTACAAGGTCTAAGAGGTCATCGTCAAGGGTACCGAATCCTTCATCAAGGAAGAACAATTCTAAGGGGGAAGTACCTTTAAGCTGTATCTGTGATGATAGGGAGAGAGCAAGGGCTAAGGATGCCACGAAAGTTTCTCCTCCTGATAGGGTAGAGGCATCTCTTTGAGCTCCTCCGTTTTTATAGTCTCTTATTAAGAATTTCCCATCTTCATCCACTTCAAGACCATAGGTTCCGCCAGTAATTTCTTTTAGCCTTCGACTTGCTTCTAGGGATACGTATTTAAGCTGGTTAGCTGCTACAAATTCTACGAATCTTTTACCTCGGAAAAGTTTATCTAGGTCATTTAACAAGGCCATTTTATAGTCTAGTGAATCTTTTTCCTTTAGCAGTTCTTTTTTCACACTTAATTTATCTTCTATTGATTTTAACTGCACTTCCATTCCTGCCACTGTTTTTTGAAGGTCTTGTAGTTTTTCTTCTTTATCTTTCTTCTTTTTCTGGATTTCATTCCACTGATCTTCTGTTAATCTTCTATTATTTATTTTTTTATTTAAACTTATAATTTCACCCTTAATCTGAGCTAAAGAATTATTGTAACTTTCTATTTTTCTTTTAATTTTTTCAATTTCTAATTTAGAAATATAATTGTTTTTCACTTCTTCAGCAGTGGAAATTCCTTCTTCTGCCAACATCTTATCCAGGACCTCTTTGTCTTTAATAATTCTTTCTTGTAAACTTACTAAATTTCCTTGGTAAGATATTATTTTGTTATTTATATTATTAAATTTTTCTTCTATTTCTTCCTTTTTCTTTTCTGCTTCTAGAAATTTGCTTTCAATATTGTTTATTGATTCAGTAATTTTTTCTTTAATTAAATTAAGATTGTCAATACTTCCTGCCTTATTAATTATGAATTTTTCTTTATTTTCAATAGACTTAACTATTTCTCCCAATAATGTTTTCTTTTCTTGTAATTGAATTTTCAAATTATTGTATTCATTGCTTAAACTTTCTTTTGATACTTCTTCCTTTTTTAACCTATCTCTAAGTTTTTTAATATTATTTTCTAATATTGTTCTCTCTTTTTCCTTCTTGTTAATATCTTGTCTGGCTTTTAGGAAATCTTCAAGATGAATTTCTTTTTTGATAAGAGATAATTTGTATTCTACTTCCTTTACTTCTTTGGCTTTTACTTCTTCTTCCAGCTGAAGTTTTTTTAGTTGATTTCTATTATGTTCTAACTTACTATTTATCTTGTTATATTGAATTAATATCTTGTTTTTTTCTTCAGTTAAATCTTTTATACTTTTATCTAAAGTAGTTTTTTCTTCATTATATTGATTTATAATTTTATATTTTTCATTAAATTCTTTCTTAAGCTCTTTAACATCATATTCCTTGTAGTCATTTCCTAAGTCCTTTAATTTTAATTTATTACTTCTTATAGTATCTTCTTCAGCTTTTAGTCTTTCCATAATTTTAATAATTTCTTCATTTATGGAATTTAATTTCAATTCGAGGTCTTCTTGCTCTTCTTTAAGCTCTTGTAAAGAGTCAGAAGTTTCAATAGAAATATTTTCTGTAGAATGTTCTAAAGAACCGCATACAGGACAGGGATGACCATCTTTTAAATTTTCCCTTAATGTTTGTGCTGTATTTTCAATTTGATATTTTTTAATTTTATCTTTTAAATTTATTATATCTTTATTTAATTTTTCTTTTATATCTTCCCTGATTTTTAATTTCTTTCTTAAATTTTCGCTATTTTCTTTGCTTTTTTCAATTAAATGGCTATATTCTTTATATTTGTCCCATCTGTCTGTTATATATAGTAAATGTTTATTTAATGTAAGTAGTGTATCTTGATCACCGGGACTGTTTTCCATAAGAGTGTCCAACTGATTTGAAACTTTAGAAAGCTGGTTTTCCTTTTCATTTAGTACTTTTGATAGCCTTTCACTAATCTTAGTTAATTCTGTAATATTTTTTGAAGTGTTTTCTAGATCATTTTTTAATTTTACCTGCTGTTTTGTAATACTTTCACATTCTTTTAAAAGTATAAATCCATCATTTACTTTGTTTTTGAAATCCTCAGAAATTCTAAGACTTTCTACTTTTTCTTCATTAAATGTAATTTCCTCATTTAAGCTAATAATGTTCTTTTGGTTAATTTCAATGTTTTTTCTAATTGTTAATTCTTCTTCTTCAGCTTTTAAAATATCTTTATTTAAATTGTCTTTTTCTTCAACTAATTTGCTTAATGCATTTTTCTCTTCTATTGCTTCAATTATGTCTTGTTCCTTTATTTTAAGCTTTGGAAGTTCTATGTCCTTTCTTTCTTTTGCCTGTTTAAAATCAATTTCTAACTGTTTTTTATTGTCGTGGATTTTTTTTGCAATAGAATTTAACTGATCTATTTCAGATTTTACTCCAGTAATTTCTTTTAATGTATTTTCATAGCTATCTAAGTAAGGTTTAACTTTTAGGGCGCTTTCTCCTATAGCTACCCTTTCCCTATCTATATTAATTTCAGCTTCTTTTTCTTTTAAAGTTTCTTCCTTACTTTTAGCCTCAGCTAATTCTTTTTGGACTAGCCATAAGTCTTTGTTTTCCATGTAGGATTTTTCTGCAGCTTCTAAGTCATGCTGGCACTTTTTTTCTTCTTTCTTAATTTCATATAAATCATTTTTCATTTTCTTTTGAAGTTCATCGCTAACATTTTCATAAGTTTTTAATTCACCTAAAAGGACGTTTAATTTTTGATTTTCTTCTTTTATTTTAGCCCCCAATTTAAATGATAATTCATCGCCGTACTTTTGAAGGTTGAAAAGTCTTTCTAACATTTCTCTTCTTTCTCTACCTTCTAACTTTAAAAATTCACTAAATTTCCCTTGAGGCAAAACTACAGTTCGGGTAAAATCATCGACTTTAAGTCCTATTATTTCTTCGCACTTTTCTGTTACACTTCTTACTTTATCTTCTAAAACTTCTTCACCATCAGTTACATCTACGATAATTGCAGACTTTGTTCTTACATTGCCTGTTTTTTTGTCTCTTCTAAATTCCCGTTCCACTCTATAGCGTCTTATTTCCTTGTCTGTCATTTGGAACTCATAGCTTACAAACATACTGTCACAGTTAGTATTCATATAGTTAGTGCTTTTTCTGGATATCTCTCCATAGAGTGCAAGGGTTATGCCATCTAATATAGTTGATTTTCCGCTGCCGGTAGGTCCGAATATACCAAATAAACCTTTTTCAGTAAGTCTTTCAAAGTTTACTTCCTGTGTTTCTATAAAGCTGTTTAGTCCTTTGATTTTAAGATTAATTGGCTTCATCCCTATCCTCCTGCAGTATTTCAAATAAGAGTTTAACAAGCTCTTCTTGAGGCTCAACTTGTCTTTCTTTTTTGTAAAATTCTTTAAATATCTCTTCAAATGTTTTTTCGGAAAAACTATCTATATCTATTTCTTCGGTATTTTCATTTTTTATTATGGGGGATATTTCAAGTATATCTTTTTTTAAAGATTTCATCTCTTTTATTTCATCTTCCCTTAAATATCTGTCCGTTCTTATTTCAATATAAACCCAACAGTCTCTATCCTTGTTTTCTTCACACCTATCTATTGCTTCTTCTATGCTATTACATTTCCATACTTCAATAGGCTTGTACACTTTTAGTTCTATTTCTTCTAAATTGTATTCTTCCCCGGCTTTAATGTCTATTAGGAAACACTTTTTAGCAAAATTAATTTCTTTTTTACTGTAGTGGATAGGAGAGCCTGAATACCTAGCTCTTTTGTTAGTGCCAGGTACAACTTGGGGCTTATGTATATGTCCTAAGGCTATATATTGAGCTTTTTCGGGAAAACATCCTCCATCTACTATGTAGCTACCTCCTAATTGGATATTTCTTTCAGAGCCTGCTTCTTCACTTCCCATGGCAAATAAATGAGACACAGCTATATTTATAGTGTCCTCTCTATATTTTTGGCTTAAATTATCGAAGAGAGTTTTAATTCTTTGGCCGTAAGTTTTAACCCTTTGTTCTTCTTCGTCCATTGCATCGTGCAATACTTCGTTTAATCGTTTTTCACTAGGATATGGAAGAGTTAAAATAAGGGCTCTCTCGCCCTTTATTTCTACTTCTAGGTATCCTTCTCCCGAATCTACAACTTTATGTTTTCCGTAATTTCCTTTGCTAAGGACTGATTTTGGGGTTCCCACCATAATTATTCCATGGTCTCTTGCCAATGGGCCTGCAGCTACTAATCTTTGAGGGCTATCATGGTTGCCGGCAATTACTAAAGTTAACCGCTCTCCCTGGGATGAAAGTTTTTTTAATGTATCGTAAAACAATTGTTCCGCTCTTGCCGGTGGATTAGCACTGTCATAAACATCCCCTGCAATAATTACCAGGTCCACATTTTTTTCTTTAACTATTTTAACGAAATCATTTAAAAACAATTCCTGTTCATCCATTCTACTGAAACCTTCAATACTTTTACCAAGATGCCAATCAGATGTATGTAAAATTCTCATGTATTTTCATATGATGTTATACATCAATACTCCTTTCTTTATAAATTAGTTACTTATTTTCGATACAGTTATTAGAAAAAATTATTTGTCCTTTTCCTCTATGTTTTCCTGCATACATAGCTAAATCAGCCTTTTCGAATAATTCTTCATAAGAATCATTTCCATTACTTAGGGCAACGCCTATACTTATGGAAACAGGCATGTCCAACTTAATGTTATCCACTGCCTCTATTAATGCCAGGCATTTTGTTTTTACAAATTCAATTGAGGGAATGTCTTTTAAATATACACAAAATTCGTCTCCACCGACTCTTCCCATAATATCTGTTTTCCTGAAAGTGTTTTTTAAACTTTCTCCTATAGTTTGTAACACATAATCTCCCGTTAAGTGCCCTAAATTATCATTTATTTCCTTAAAATAATCTAAATCTATAAATAAAAATGCGTCTACTCCATTCTTATTGTTTTCTTTTCTTTTTAATTTCTCTTCAATTAACTCCCGAGTAGCTAAGGGGTTGTATAAACCAGTTAGACCGTCTGTCTTTGTTTTTGAAATTAATTTTTCTTTTTCAGTAAATTCTTCACTTATATCTACTAATTTACCTATTATGGAATCTACATCTTCTTTATCATCGCAAACGTATGAAAATATTGTTTTAAATACTTTGTAGCCACCCTTCTTTAAAGGTATTTTTATTTCAGTAGAAGAATCTAAACTATCATTAGATAGAATGTTTTTTAGCTGCTCTTTTAATTTCTGGGAGTCCTCTTCTCTATCAAATAAATATCTCACTTTTTCAGAAAGAAATAACTTGTCTTTCTTTTTAAAATATTCGAAAAAATATTCATTAGCTACTTCAGCTAAAGTTTCATACCTTCTATTATGGATTCTGAGAATTTTGTTTGTCCTTATATTCCTAATTATGCTTAATATTAATACGCTTATAAATATAAGGGTTACACTAAATATTTGCACTCCATAACTGTTAATAAGAGCAGAGGGGGAAATTTTCCTATCAATTTGTGATGAAACGTCTAATATTATATTGTTCATTTGAACATCGTCAATTGAATCTATAGACTTATTTATTATGGAAATTAAAATACTATCATCCTTAAAAAATCCTATACAATATTCCCTTCCTTCTTTTCCCCTGGGAACTGTAACAATATTTTTGTAGTTGTTTCGAATATTGTAATAAGCAACAGAATAAGCATTTCCATAACCGTAATCCGCCATCCCTGTTTCGACGGCATTTAAACTTTCTTCCCTGGTATTAAAATAAATTGCATTTTCTGCTTTAATACCTTCTGGAAGGGCACTTCCCTTTACTGCTGCATAGGTTTTATCTTGCAAACTGTTAAAATTAACTGAAGAGTTAAAGAAAAGAATAGTTTCTGTTTTAAGGTAGGGTTTTGATAGAATCATCCCGTCAAAATAAAAATCGGCATAGTGATTTGGTATTCCATAAAATATATCGTAATCTTCCTGCGCAATTTGGTCGAAAGAATCATGTAAATTATATTCAAACTCAAGTCCCGTCATATCGGAAATAGCCATCAAAACATGGATGGAAATCCCTTGTATTTCACCACTATCGTTCATAAATTGAATAGGGGCAGCTCCATTTAAAGATACGGCCTTTATTACGGGATTTTCTAAAATATATGTTTTTTCTTCATCTGTCAAGTCAATATCATAGTCTCTTTTGTATAAAGAGGAATCGGCAAAAGCTATCGGAATTTCTAATATAAGAAAAAACACAATAATAAGAATAATTCTTTTTAAGTAATATAATAAATTTCTTTTTATCATATAAAAAATCCCTCCAAGCAACCTACATACTCCTTAATTTCAACTTTATCCTGCAAGAATTTTAACAAATTAAATAAGGTCATCTCCTATTATACCATATATTTGCAAATGGTGTTGAAGTATTTTTGTCTACTTAGCGGCTATATGAAAGTTGGCAAATAAATCTTAGCTACAATTTTGGAAAAGAAAATAACTTAAGTTGCTTTTAATTTACAAATAAGTTACAATAATATAGTAATTTCATATTGCATAGGAGATTCAAATGACCAATTATTTAAAATCAAATTGCCTAATAGAAGAAAAAGTAAACATACAGGGGATCCCTGCCATTATTTTCAAACCTAAAGAAATTAAGAAACCAATGCCTACAATAGTATTTTATCATGGTTGGAGTTCAAATAAAGAATCCCAGCGCTTAAGAGGGTTTATACTAGCTTCTGTAGGTTATTTAGTAGTAATCCCTGATGCTATTCATCATGGTGAAAGAAATCCCTTATCCGAATACGGCATGGACGAGGCAAAAGAATATTTTTACAATGTAATATTTAATAATTTAGGAGAATTTAATACTATAAAAGAAAGCATGGTATTAAACCATAATGCAGATCCAGAAAGAATTGCAGTAATGGGTAGCTCTATGGGCGGGTTTACCGCGGTCGGTATATTTACTCACAATGAAGATATTAAAACTGCAATTATATATAATGGTTGTTGTTGGTGGGAAAATTACAATAGTGGTGTTGAAGTTGAACCTTCCCAAAAATATGAAGCTCAAAGAATAAGGGTTAAAGCCTTAGATCCAATGAATTATTTGGATAAATTAACGAATCGGCCTATACTTATGTTACACGGTGACAGCGATAGTCTAGTGCCAGTTGAAAGCCAGAGAATTTTTTACAATAAATTATCTCCCATCTATGAAGATAAAGAGAAAATAAAATTAATTGAATATCCAGGCCTAAATCATTTCGTTACAACTAATATGATGGACGAAAGTATAAATTGGCTGGGAAAATATTTATAATGAGGTGGAATTTATGTATAGTGTAGTTATTGACAAAGAAAGCTGTATTGGATGTGGACTATGTGTTAGTGATTGTCCTAGAAGAGCATTAAAGTTGGAAAATAAAAAAGCTCAAGTGGATCCAAAGTTGTGCAATGAATGTGGTCACTGTGTTGCAATATGCCCAGTAGCATCAGTATCCATGCCCCAGTATGATGAAAGCGATATATTAGATTTTGACAAGGATAAATTAAATTTAGATCCTGATGATTTTTTATATTTCTTGAAATTTCGACGAAGTATACGTCAATTTAAAAACAAGGGAATAGGACAAGATGAGTTAAATAAAATAATAGAAGCCGGTCGCTATTCTCCAACTGCCAGCAACAGACAATTAAATCGTTATATAGTTATTAAAGATAAAATAGATGAAGTAAGGGAATTATCATTAAAAGCACTATATGATATGGCAGTTGATCCTAATTTCCAAATGAAAGGCGGAGTAGATTATCGCCCAATGTGGAAAAAGATGTATGAAAGTTATAAGGAAGATAATGAAGACAGGCTGTTTTTTAAGGCTCCGGCAGTTATAGTTATCGTAAGTGAAAACAAGTCCGGTTTTCAAGAAATTGATGCTGGTCTTGCAGCTTCAAGAATGGAGTTACAGGCAAACTCTTTAGGCTTGGGAGTATGTTATATAGGATTTTTCCAAAGAGCAGTTCAATATAATAATGAAATTAAAAAACTTATCGGTATGAAAGAAGATGAAGAATTTTTAGTTTCATTCATACTAGGATATCCCAATGTAAAATACCAGAGAAGCGTAAACAGAAAAAAAGCTGATGTAAGGTTTATATAATCATAACTACCTTAGTTAATTGTAACTAAGGTAGTTTTTAACTTTGTTATCCTACCAATCAAGTTTCTTTTCCAACAATGAAATAATGCTTTCAATATTTTTATTGCCATAATACTTTATATAGATAACCTTCTTACCTGAGGAAGCGAAGATTAATTTAGAATTTTCCCTGCCAGCAACATGCAGCTGATCGAATTTAGTACTTTCACTTTCAAGTACATTCCAATCGTAACGATATTCTCTATAGTAACGGTGTATCAAATCATTTACAAGTCCTTCAGCCATACTTTTAAAGGTTAATTCATAATATCTAATATGTATGTTGGCCTGGGTATATGTAGATCTGAAATCTTCCTGCCTTGTTCCTTCCTCATAACCATCTTCGTATATAATATATTGTACAGGAGCCAGTAAACTCCAATTATATTGTATGTGGTGGTAATAATCCAATACGCTAGTATTCTCTACTTCTTCTAAGCTAATAATGGGAAATTCTTCAAGCCTTTCTTTTGATGTATGTGCTTCCCTTCTATATACTGTATAAAGTGGCGTAAGGATAGCTGACAATATCATTACAATTAATAAGATATATACTGCCGAAGAAAAGAAATAACTTAATTTCCAACTTTGCTTATGATTTATAGGGATACCGTTATAGAGAGAGTTTTTAATTTTTTTAACTGCTATATAATTTCCTATGGAAGCAAATAGTACATAAATATAACCGATGGCCATTGCAATTAAAGTAAAGGAGCTTCGACCTATTAGATTCAAGTAAGGCTCTTTATTAAAGAAAAAATGATAAAATAATATGGATAATACTAATATTACTGCAATTGAAATCACTATTGTAGTCTTTTTAATTTGCTTGTTAATTATATCAAATTTAAAGCTCTGTTCCATTGGATCCGTATGGAGTTCCGGTGCATTTGAATCTTCGGGAGAAGAAAATATATAAAATATCTGCTTGTTAGTAACTAACTCCCAGCCACAATCTTTATATAGATCTAACTGTTCCTCTGTAGGAGCTTCCTTTAATATATCAATTCTGTACTTAGTTTTTTTAGCTTCTCCTTTTTCAAATCTAACTAACCAGTTACCTATAGATTTTAGATGGAGACCTTTGGCTGACATATATGTAAACCAACTTTCATTTTTACCCAGCTCCCATAAATCACTTAGTAAAAACCTATAAACTAACTTACTCATTGTGTCCTCCTTTAATGATAGTTCCGTCCCTTACCATACTTAATAGTCTTTCATATTCTTGTTTTAAGGCAGAAATTCCATCTTGAGTGATTGCGTATGTCTTTCTCCTACCGTCATTCTTGACAACAGCAATTAATTCATCTTTCTCCAGTCTCGATAAAACCCCGTATAGAGTACCAGGCCCCATTTTAACACGGCCTTTGGAAACTTCTTCTATTTCATTCATCAGTTGATAACCATGATTAGGATGCACTAATGCTAAAAGTACATAGTACATTGCTTCGGTCATGGGACCACCTTCATATGACATATAACCACCTTCCTATTATGCCTTACGATATATCGCATGACATAATAGTAGCATACTAACTTGTATAAATCAATATGAAAAACTACCTTTATTATTAAGCTAAGGTAGTTTTATAATGTTCTCTATTTCTTATCCCAATTTATCGCCTTTTCCAACAGTTCTTTCCGGTTGAATTAAAACAACTCCGTCTTTGGAGTAAGTTCCTAAGACTAAAACTTCTGACATAAAATCAGCAATCTGTCTTGGCGGGAAATTTACAACGGCAAGCACTTGTTTTCCTATTAAATCATCAACACTATACAAATCAGTAATTTGTGCGCTAGACTTTTTTATTCCTATTTCTTCTCCAAAATCCACAAAAATCTTATAAGCAGGTTTTCTTGCCTTCTCAAAAAGCTCTGC
>JAAYRW010000078.1 GCA_012518555.1 Tissierellia bacterium | reverse complement strand
CTAAGTCCGTATACAAGTAACCTGGATATCCACGTCTCCCAGGAACTTCCTTACGTGCAGCCGATACTTCACGTAAAGCTTCCGCATAGTTAGTGATATCTGTTAATATAACTAATACGTGCATATCTTTTTCAAAAGCTAAAAACTCTGCTGCAGTTAATGCCATACGTGGCGTCGAAATACGTTCGATTGCCGGGTCATCTGCCAAGTTCATGAACAATACCGTCCTATCAATTGCTCCTGTACGTCTAAAGTCGGAAACGAAGAAATCAGCTTCTTCATAAGTTATACCTATTGCCGCAAATACAACGGCAAACTTAGAATCAGTTCCTAAAACTTTTGACTGACGTGCAATTTGAGCCGCTAAATCTGCATGGGGAAGTCCAGAACCTGAGAAAATAGGCAATTTTTGTCCTCTTACTAAGGTGTTCAATCCATCTATGGCAGAAACTCCTGTCTGAATAAATTCATTAGGATAATCTCTTGCTGCCGGATTCATTGGAAGGCCGTTAATATCCAATCTTTTTTCCGGTATAATTTCAGGACCATCGTCTATAGGTCTGCCAAGCCCGTCAAATACACGACCTAACATATCTTGAGAAACTGCTAACTCCATTCCTCTACCAAGGAATTTTACCTTTGATTCCGCAAGATTAATACCTGCGGAGCTTTCAAATAATTGAACCATTGCATCGCTTCCGTTAATTTCAAGAACACGGCAACTCCTGGTTTCACCGTTAGGCAGTTCTATTATTCCCAATTCATCATATGCAACATTTTCTACATTTTTAACAAGCATCAAAGGTCCTACTACTTCAGAAATGGTTTTATATTCTCTAATCATATTATTCACCCTCCTTGCTTGCTATTAGATCATTTATTTCTTTATCTATTTGTTTATCGATAGCTTCATAAGCTTCTTTAATTTGTTTTTCTTCAGTATATTTATACCTTCCTATTCTTTCTCTTACAGGAAGTTCTGTCAATTTTTTAAAGTCAGCACCTTCATCTAGAGCTTTAAGTCCTCTATAATAATACTTCAATATAAGTGTCAACAATTTATGTTGTTTTTCTAAAGAACTATAGGTGTCTACATCATGGAAGGCATTTTGATGGAGGTAGTCTTCTCTTATAGAACGGGTTGCCTCTAATTTAAGTCTGTCAGCAAAGGACAAAGAGTCAACTCCAACTAACTGCACAATTTCATTTAACTCAGCTTCTTCTTGAAGTAGCTTTATAGTCTCACTACGCATTTCAGACCAATTCTTAGCTACATTTTCATCAAACCACTTATTTAAGTTATTTACATATAATGAATAACTATTCAGCCAGTTAATTGCAGGGAAATGTCTACTATATGCCAACTGTGCATCTAAAGCCCAGAAAACTTTTACTATACGAAGTGTAGCCTGAGATACCGGTTCTGAAATATCTCCTCCAGGAGGTGATACTGCACCTATAGCCGACAAGGCTCCTTCTCTTCCTTCCCTACCTAAACTTATAACCCTTCCTGCTCTTTCATAGAATTGTGCAAGTCGTGATGCTAAATAGGCAGGATAACCTTCTTCACCAGGCATTTCTTCCAGACGTCCAGACATTTCACGAAGAGCTTCTGCCCAACGAGATGTAGAATCTGCCATCAAAGCTACTGAGTATCCCATATCTCTGAAATATTCAGCTATAGTAATTCCCGTATATATCGAAGCTTCACGAGCTGCAACAGGCATATCTGATGTATTTGCAATTAAAACAGTACGTTTCATCAGAGATTCACCAGTTCTCGGGTCTTTCAACTCAGGGAATTCCATTAAAACGTCTGTCATTTCATTTCCACGTTCTCCACAGCCTATATATACAACTATTTCAGCATCTGCCCACTTAGCCAATTGGTGTTGAACTACTGTTTTACCACTTCCAAAAGGTCCAGGAACAGCTGCAACTCCACCCTTAGATATAGGGAATAAAGTATCTATAACCCTCTGTCCTGTTACTAATGGGCTTATAGGAACTAACTTTTCCTTATAGGGACGACCTCGTCTTACAGGCCACTTCTGCATCATGGTTAAATTTACATTTTCACCATTGTCTTTTTTAAGGACGCATATAGTTTCCTCAACTGTAAAACTACCTTCTTTTATTTCAACGACTTCTCCGGAGATACCGTAAGGAACCATTATTTTATGTTCAACAACCATTGTTTCCTGTACTCTACCTACTATATCTCCAGCTTGAACTTTGTCTCCTACTTTAGCTACAGCAACAAAGTCCCATTTCTTTTCTCTATCTAATGCAGGAACGCTTATTCCTCTCGTTATATTAGGTCCTGCAATTTTTCTAATTTCCTCTAAGGGACGCTGTATACCGTCATAAATGGTTTCAATAAGTCCCGGCCCCAACTCAACTGAAAGCTGTGCACCAGTCGTAACAACCGGCGCTCCCGGGGCTAAACCTGCTGTCTCCTCATAAACTTGTATGGATGCCATTTCACCACGCATCTCTATAACTTCGCCAATAAGACCTTGTTCACTAACTCGAACAACGTCAAACATATCTGCATCTTTCATACCGTCTGCTATAACCAACGGACCAGAAACTTTAACTACTCTACCTTGGCTCATTAAAATAATCACCTGCTTTCATTTTTTTAACGTTAGTCCTCATTAAATAATATATCGGCACCAACTGCTTTTTCAACTGCTCTCTTAATATTACCTATTCCTATACCTGAGGATCCGCCCATTCCTGGTATAGGAATAATCGCCGGCAGACGTTCTTCATTATACTCATATATTGTTTCTTTTATTTCTTCATAAAAATTTTCCATTACATAAATAATTGCATAGTTCTCTCCTGCAATTTTACGCAATATACTTCTTGCTTCTTCCGCCCTATGACAATCGAATACATCTAAGCCTACAGCCTTGAAGCCTTGTACACTTTGCTTATCTCCTATAACTCCTATTTTATACATAAGTCTCTCTCAACCTTTCTCTTATAAGTTCCGGCGAGATGCCTGCTGTTTTACCTGCCAATATTATTCGTGCAATTTTAATTTCATTGTCTTTTGCTAACAAATAAGCTGCCAAAGGCTCTATACCATAAGGAATATACTTGGCACTTTTTATATATTCGATTAACTTATTATCTAAAAGTTTTTCCAAGCTTGTAAACTTTCCTGTTTCCTCTAAAACTTCTGTTCCTTCTAAAAATACTTCCTTAAAATCGTATACAGACAATTTATCTGCAAACTTTTCAAAAGCTTCATCATAGTTCTTAATAAATACTTGCTGGTCTATATTGCCTCCCTGCAAGTAAACTTTAGTAAAAAAGTCCCATGATTTGTTCATCTTCCTAAGTCTTACATAAGTTTTAATATTAATTGCGTCTATTTGCATTTTAACATAAGCTATTATAAATTCACTTTTTGTAAGTCTTGCTCCTTCAAGCATATCAGCATAGCAATACTTATCTAATATAATATCGATTATTTGAGGGTCTTTTGTTTTAGGAAAGCTGTCTATAATTTCCTTCAATCCCTTTTCCATATTTTCTGTAAGCTCAGAAAAGTTCCTCTCATTTACCGCATACTTTAGAACTTTTAAATCGATAGATCCTGTATTAATTAAAGCATTAGATGCATCGATGCCTAAGTATTCCGATTTCATTATAACCTTTAAATTATGATAATCATAGGGATACAGAAATATATTGAAATATTTTAATTCAGGAGCAATGGATGTTATAAAGTCATAAGATTTTTTGTGCTCTTCTGTCAATAGTTCTTCAAAATCAACCGGATTTATTTCTTCATTTCCATGTCCGTAACCTATATCATCCAAAATTCTTAATGCATCTTCCACTGTCCGTGCATCTACCATCCTCTGTACCCGTTCACGGGTAAGCATGTATCTTTCAACGCTTCGTACCCGGGCTGTAGAAAACAAATAATCTGTTTCCTTAATTTTCGCCAAAGCCATTCCTCCTTTCAAGCAGGAAAATCATTAAAAAAGTTTGCTTGCAATGTCATTGGTAAGTTCATCCTTAACAGAGTCTATAACAGTTTCAAAGCTACTGTTAATCATAATGGCTCCGCTTTTTAATATAAAGCCACCGGATGCATTTACAGTTTCATCACTTAAAATAAATTTCTCTGCTTTTAATTTTTCATTGACAGCCTTAACTAATTTTTGTCCAATTCTTTCTCTGTCCCTTTTATTTAAAATAATGGCTCCCTCAGTATATGGAATATTAACAATTTGATTTAACAAAAAATTAATATAATCTTCTTCTTCCATATTTTTCAGCCTGTCTATAGCCATATCAAAACTTTTCTTTATAGCATCTTGCTTAGCTGCAAGAACCATTTTTCTGCCTTCAAGTTCCGCTGCAGAAACTTTTCTGCTTTTAAGGCTTTCAGCTTCCTTTTCTGCTTTTTCCTTTTCTATATTTATTATTGTTTCCGCCTTTTTTTTAGCTTCATTAATAATATTTTGTTTTTCCTCTTCAGCATTTTTCAAGGAAGCCGCTGCTAGATTTTCAGCATCTTTCAAAATATTTGATGTAATATTTTCAACGCTCATTCCTTCACATCCTTTAAGATATTTTTTTTACAACATTAATTAAATTTAGAGTCCGTTTACCATTAGGAATGAAGCCAAGAGTGCCAATACGGCATAAGTTTCAACCATTGCTGCATAAACCATTGCTTTTGCAATTTCTTCCGGTCTTTTAGAAATAAGCATTACACCTGAAGCTGCAACTTTCCCCTGATGTATAGCAGACAATGTACCTATTATTCCAATCGGAAGAGATGATGCTAAGAAAAATCCACCCTGTGCCGTAGTTAAATCTACCATATTTCCTGTAATTAACCCGATTTTATTTAATATAATAAAGGCTATAAGAAGTCCATAAATCCCCTGAGTTCCAGGTAAAGCCTGAAGCATTAAAGTTGGACCGAATTTTTTAGGATCTTCCGCAACTACACCTGCTGCCGCTGAACCAACTAAACCTACACCTATTGCACTTCCTATACCTGCCATGGCTGCTATGGCAGCTCCCAATATAGCTAAAAAATTACCATTTAATAAAAGTTCCATCTAATTTTCCTCCTTAATAATCTTAGTATATTTTGTTTTTTTCATTAATGGATTGAAAGGCTCTCCACCGCCTTCATAAAATTTACCGAAAAACTCTACATATTGAAGTCTAGCTGAATGGACAAATGATCCTAATGCGTTAATAGCGAAGTTAAAGGAATGTCCGAAAACGAAAACTACAGTAAATAATATCATTCCAAGGAAAGTGCTTCCTCCCATGGACCCAATAATACTTAACACTGATGAGACGACACCTGTTGCCAATCCTAATGCTAAAAGCCTAGAATAGGAAAGCACGTCACTCAAGTAGCCGGTTATGCCATATAAGCTTAATATTCCACTTATTAACTTTGAAATTATACCTTTCTTTTCTCTACCCTGTGTTAGGACTAATCCTACCATTCCAATAATTGTAAGATACTTACCTGTTTCTGCAAAATTACCTCCTAACAATAATAGTACAGGACCTATTATAAACAAATACCAAAAACCCACATCAAATACTGCATCGAGAATTTTGCCGTCTCTTATTAACATATAGCCATTGATAGCTAATCCTACCAGTAAATGAATTAATCCTAATGCAAATGAAACGATTAATACAACCATAGGGTCATCCATAGGGTTTAACCAAAGAGGTTTAATAACAAGGTCTGCTTTTAAAAACACATTAGCAGCTGCTGCTATACCATCACCAAACCAACTGCCAAACATAAGACCCCAGAACATAGTTGATACTCCAGCATAGAAAAGTGTTTTTAACATTTTTCCAAAAGTTCCTTCTATATGGTATTTCTTTAAAAGAATTGATGTAGACACAACTAACATCAATCCGTATCCTACGTCTCCAAACATCATTCCGAAAAACAGAATGAAGAAAAACCACATTGATGAAGTCGGGTCTATATTAGATGATGAAGGTAGACTGTAAAGTTCCGTAACTGCTTCTAAAGGTTCCACCATGGAGTTATTTTGCAGCAAAATAGGATATTCTTCATCTTCTTCAGGTTGACTAATTTCAAACCAGCATTGGTATTTATTTAGAACTTCTTCTACTTTTTCCTTAGTTGGCTCTGGTGTCCAACCTTCAATATAAAAAGAAGTATCAGTAATAAGTAAATTGCTTAAGATACTATTTTTATCCCTTTCTATAACTAAATGGTCATAATAAAGTTGGATTTCTTCCTCGTAAATAGTCGCAGATCTTATACTTTCTTCAGTTTTATTCCTTCTTTCGGATATTTCTTCTAGCTGTTTCTCATACTTAGCAATGTTTTCAGCTGCAGTACCTTCAAACTCTTTAAATGATACATTATTAAATCCATATTGTTTTAATATTTCATGTATATCTTCTTTTTCTTTTGCCAAACATATAGTTGAAATATAATACTGATCCTTATCACTTCCTATAACTTGGAAATAAAATGAATCAGTTTTTTCTTCTAAATGGCCTTTTAACTTCTCAAGGTCCATTATGCTTGGAATTGTACCCGTGAATATGCGAGTATACCTTGTTTCACTGACTTCTAAAGGAATGTTATAGCCGGCCCAAGGCATTAAACTACTAATTACACCTTCTATCTTGTTTTTTTCAGAACTTAAGGTATTTAAAACCTTATTTAATTCTAAAATCTCGGAGACGTTTGCCTTGATTCTCCTAGTATCTAATATTTTTTCTGAAAATTCATTTGTAGTAACTGTTTTTTTGCTGCTAAATAAGGGCTTTTTCTCAGTATTGTACTTATCAAGACTTTCAAGTACTTCACTTATTTTTGAAATTTGTACATCATAGTTTAAAACTTCTATTTCATTGCCATCTTTCTTAACATAATCTATCCATTCAGGGTCTGTAAGCTTTTCATCCAAGGAACTTATTTCAACAACCCCTAAATCCATCAGATCCTTTATAAGAAAAGGTTTTTTATTATTCAAACCTATGATGTTGATTTTGTTCATTTTAACTATTGCCACTGGTCTTCACTATCCTTTCCAGTATTATTGAAACTGCATTATTCATATTACCGTTTGCTTTTGAAGTCAACTCCTCACATTCCTTTGCAGCATTATTAATAATACTATCGTAAAGAAGCTGGCCCTCGGATTCTGCTTTGCTAATTGCTGATTCTCTGTGAGATTCGGCTTGTTTTTCAGCTTCTTCCACAATATTTTGAGCCTCGGCCTTAGCTTCGGTAATAATTTGTTTGGCTGTTATTGATGAATCCTTTTTTATTTCTTCTGCTTTTTCCTCTGCCTCCCTTATTATCTTAATCACTTTAATCGACACTATATATCACCTCTTTTCAATAATAAAAAACTTTACCCCATGATATAACATAATAAATTAAAATGCAATCTTTGTCAACATTCCATTTTCAAGAAAAAAATACTAAAAGAAATATATTTTCGCTTTTTTATTAAAAAAGTAACCAAAATCAAAGTAATAACTTATGATTGTTCTACAATTAACAATTGCTTGTTTACATGCGTAATATTTTATAAAATAATATATATATTAGTATTATTAAAAAAGCTTTCATCATATTAAAATGATAAAAGCTATACTATTTATTGTAATTTACTATAATTATTATAGCATATTTGAGCAACTTTACCATATATATTTTGCCCTTCTTTTTACAAATTATTCAACTGCAAAGATTAATTCAGCTTCTGCAGCGATTTCATCTCCTACATATGCAGTTGCTAAACCAATACCAAAAGAGGCCTTCATTTTTGTTATTTCAGTAACAAGTTTTAGCGTATCCCCTGGTAAAACCTTCTTCTTGAATCTCGCACTTTTAATGCCACCAAAGTAGACAGTTTTATTTTTAAACTTTTCAAGGGACAATATTGCAACTGCTCCTGTCTGTGCTAAGGCCTCAACAATTAATACCCCAGGCATAACAGGATTGCCTGGAAAATGACCTTGGAAAAACTCTTCATTCATAGTTAGATTTTTAATTCCCACAGCTTTTTGTCCTTCTTGAATTTCAATTATCTTATCGATTAAAAGCATTGGATATCTATGAGGAATAATATTTTGTATATCATTTATATTATAAACCATTTTTCTTCCTACTATCCTTGTATTTTTTGAAAACTAATGACGAATTATGTCCTCCAAATCCAAAAGCATTTGAAAGTGCATAATCAAATTCTTTTTCAATTCCTACATTAGGTAGGTAATTTAAATCTAATTCCGGATCTGTTTCTTTATGGTTAATTGTAGCAGGAATAAAAGAATCTTCTAATGCCTTGATACAAATAATGGCTTCAACGGCTCCGGCAGCACCTAGCAAGTGACCTGTCATGGATTTAGTTGAACTAATATATAAATCTTTGGCCTCTTCTTTAAATATTTTCTTTATTGCTTGGGTTTCAAACTTATCATTATACAAAGTACTAGTTCCGTGGGCATTAATATAAGTTACATCCTTTGGCTTTATACCTGCATCTTCTATGGCACTGGCCATAGCTTTAGAAGAACCTTCAGAGCTAGGATCAGGACTGGTCATATGGTATGCATCGCAAGTTGCTCCATATCCAACTATTTCTCCGTATATTTTGGCTCCTCTTTTTACTGCATGTTCATAATCTTCTAAAATCATTACACCAGCACCTTCACCCATTACGAAACCATGTCTATCCTTATCGAAAGGTATTGATGCTCTATTTATATCGGTAGTCGTAGACAAGGTAGTTAATGCCGTAAATCCTGCAATGGAGCATGGAGTTATTGCAGCTTCTGAACCTCCTGCAATCATAAGGTCACAGGTTCCTTCCTGTATCCTCTTGTAGGATTCACCTATTGCGTTAGCGCCTGTGGCGCATGCCGTTACAGTGCTTATATTTACAGCCTTAGCCTTATATTTAATAGCAATTAATCCCGACGCCATATTTGATAACATCATTGGTATAAAAAATGTTGATACTCTACCGGGACCTCTGGATAATAATTTTGCATGTTCCTGTTCAATAGTGTGAATTCCACCTACAGCACTACCTACAATACATCCAAATCTATCGGAATCAAGGTCTTCGATATTAAGGCCGGAATCTTTAACTGCTATATCCGCCGCCGCAAGAGCAAACTGACTATATCTGTCCATTCTTTTGGCTTCTTTCTTTTCCATATAGTCCTTAGGATCGAAATCCTTTACTTCAGCGGCTATTTTTACACTAAAATCCGAAGTGTCAAAAGATTCTATGAAATCTATTCCATTAGTTCCTTTTTTTACATTTTCCCAAAAATTTTCACCTCTACCGATGGGGCTTACTACTCCCATTCCTGTTACAACAACTCTTCTTTTCATATACTATATATTCTCCTTATTAATTATCGAATAAAATTTTTCGCAGTTGCAGCTCCCAGTCTCATTGACTAAAATATTTGCTCACATATAAAATCCACCGTTTACGGAAAGTACTTGACCTGTTATATAGGATGCTTTGTCTGAAATTAAAAATTCAACACAATCAGCTATATCAGAAGGGTCACCTAATCTTTCCAAGGGAATATTCTTTAACATTTCTTTTTTTATATCTTCTGGAATTTTATCCGTCATTTCTGTTTTAATAAATCCCGGCGCAATAGCATTTACTAAAATATTTCTCTTACCCAGCTCTCTTGCCATGGATTTTGTCATACCTATTAGCCCTGCTTTTGATGCAGAGTAATTTACCTGCCCTGGATTGCCGGCAAGTCCTACAACCGATGATATATTAACAACTCTACCATGTTTTTGTTTTATCATTGGTCTTGCAATATGTTTGCAACAGTTAAAAGTACCCTTTAAATTAGTAGCGATAACTTCATCGAATTCTTCTTCCGTCATTAAAGCAAGTATATTATCTCGAGTAATTCCCGCATTATTAATAAGCGCATCTACTTTACCAAAGTTTTTATAGGCTTCATCTATAAGTTTTTTTGCATCTTGGTAATTTGAAATATTGCATTTTACGATTATATTTTTTGTTTTCTTATTAGTAAAACTTTTAATCAGTTCTTCCATAGATTTTGTGCTGCTTCTGTAGTTTAAAACTAAGTTATAATTTAGTTCATTAAGTCTTTTTGCGATTACAGCCCCTATCCCTCTGGAAGCTCCCGTAACAATTGCCGTCTTCATATCTATCCTTTCATCTTTTTAAGCACTTACCCCTGCTAATTGCAAGTATGTATTTAATCCTTGAATATTTTCAATGTTAATAATTTTAACATTTCTATCAATCTTTTTAATAAATGCCGACAAAGTTTTTCCCGGTCCTATTTCCACAAAAGTACTAACACCGTCAGCAATCATTTTTCTTACACAGGCTTCCCATCTAACAGGATTGTAGACCTGTTTTTCTAACTTATCTGCAATTACTTGATCTGTCTCGTAATACTCTGTATCTACATTTGAAATAACATTACTTTCAGGTTTTTTGAACTTTATTTTATCTAAATCCTCTTTTAACTTATTTCCTGCAGGCTTAAGCATTGAAGTATGAAAAGGAGCACTTACTTGAAGCTTTACGGCCCTTTTTATGTTAAATTCTTTTGTTTTATTAAGAGCATTGTCTATAGCATTAGTCTTTCCGCCTACAACTATTTGTCCCGGACAGTTGAAATTAGCAGGTTCCAATAATCCGTACTTAGCAGTAATCTCTTCACAAAATGCAATTGCATCATCAGCACTACATCCTAAAAGAGCCAACATTCCTCCCT
>JAAYRW010000009.1 GCA_012518555.1 Tissierellia bacterium | reverse complement strand
ATCTTTGGTTTCAGGCTGTACAAGTGAACTAAATAATCCAAAGGAATCAGTGGATCAAAGTCAAAGTGAAGAAACTGAAAAGAATGAACAAGAATTTGAAAAAATTATTATCTCTGAGATGCGAGGAGAATCTTGGCTACCAGTCTATGTAGCTGAAATGCTTGGATACTTTGAGGATGAAAGGCTGGAAACAGAATTTGTTGTTTATAAAGATGGACCTATAGCTTTCCAAGGAATGCATGCAGGGGATTCTCAATTTTGTATGCTTTCAACTGAACCAGTTTTACGCGCCTTTGATGAAGGATTAGAATCTACAATTATTCTTCCAACAGTTAGAAGCAAACAATATATGTTTGCTACTAATTCAGAAATTACCAGTATGGAAGAATTAAAAGGCAAAGCCATTTTTGGAGGTATGCCTGGTTCTGCACCATATTCTTTTGTTGCCTCGGCTCTAGAAGAAGCAGGACTAACAGTAAATGATGTAGAGTGGATTAATATGGAATATGGAGCTGCATTAGCTGCCCTTGAACAGGGAACTATTTCGGCTGCTTATTTCGATGGTATTTATATAAACAAATTAGAAGAAATAAATGCAAATATATTAATCAATACTATGGATCCAGAACAACATAAAGCCATCTACGGCACTGAATTTTATGAATCCCAAATGGTTACTGTTACGAAAAAGTTTGCTGAGGAAAACCCTGAAACAATACAAAAATTTGTAAACGCAGTTATGAGGGCCATTCAGTGGCAAACAGAGCATACAGATGAGGAGATTGCAGAAGTGGTATCACCAATGTTTGAAGGTAAAGATATGGTTGAAGTAATAAGTATATTAAGAGATTCATTAACAATTGATGGGAATTACAGTAAAGAAGGATACGAAGCAATCGAAAAGTTTTGTCTAGAACAGGAAATTATAGAAAAACCTATCGGATATGATAATGTAATTGATATGACTTATGTAAACAATGCAAAAGAAACATTAAATATGCAATAAAGAATTCCCTGTATTCTCAGGGAACGGATTTGAGGGATAATTATGGCATATATAGTTTTTCAAGATATAGAAAAATACTACGGTGAAAATCATGTTTTAAAAAAGACCAATTTATCAGTGGAAAAAGGTGAATTTGTAACATTATTAGGTGCTTCTGGTTGTGGCAAAAGTACTTTATTAAGATGTCTTGCAGGATTGGAACAAGTAAGTAGTGGAAAAATCTTCCTTGATGGAAAAGAAATTACTTATACAAATCCAAAAGACAGAAATGTAGGTATGATCTTTCAACAATACAGCCTTTTTCCTAATTTGAATGTATATAACAATATTGCATTTGGTCTAAAAATGAAAAAAGTAGAAAAGGATGTCATCTATGAACGGGTAAAAAATGCAATTAAAATGGTTGATCTAGATGGAAAAGAAAAGAAATACCCATCACAGCTTTCTGGAGGGGAACAGCAGAGGGTAGCTTTAGCTAGATGTATTGTGACAAGGCCAAAAGTACTTCTATTAGATGAGCCATTAAGTGCAATTGATGCTAAGCTTCGTAAATCCCTTCAATCAAGGATTAAAGAAATTCATAAAGAATTGGGAATGACTTCAATTTTTGTAACCCATGACCAAGATGAAGCGATGACAATGTCAGATACCATACATTTGATGAAAGATGGAGTTATAGAGCAATCGGGAAACCCTTTTGAACTTTATAGTAGACCTAAAAATAGTTTTGCAGCTAGTTTCATAGGCAATTATAATATTTTACCAACAAAGATTTTTTCTAAATTAACTGATGAAGTATATCCAGGGTTTAATAATATAGTTATACGACCAGAACTTATCGATATTTCAAATGTTGACTATAGAAATGACCAAGAATACTATTATTTTTCTGGAAAAGTTATAGGAATTCTTCCCCAAGGAAATATTGTTCGCTATTCTGTAAATATAAAAGAAGCTTTATTAGATGTTGATGTTCTTAATGATGGAAAGGAACTTTATCAGTTAGAACAACATGTTT
>JAAYRW010000077.1 GCA_012518555.1 Tissierellia bacterium | reverse complement strand
ACTTAACTTGCTTTCAACATCCTCATAGTTGTTAAAATTTACTGCCATATCATACTCCGTAATTAATTATAGTCCTAATTAAGAAATTTTATTATAATTAATTATATAACGAAGTGGTTTGGAAATCAATGGGATTATCTTTTAATAGTTTATTTATTTCATTTACCTTCATAGGCTTTCCTATAAGGTAGCCTTGTCCATAATCACAGCCTATATTTTTAAGGTAGGTTAATTGTTCTATTGTTTCTATTCCTTCTGCTAGGACTTTCAAACCTAGATCATGGGATAGCATTACGATGAACTTTACGATGGCACTGTCTTTTAAGGCACTGCAATGGATATTGGTATAACTTTTATCTAATTTAATAAGGTCTATAGGCAGTTTATGCAAGTAAGTTATAGATGAGTAGCCGGTGCCAAAGTCATCTAAGGCGATTTTAAGTCCTTTTTTTCTTAAGGTGTTTAGTCTTTCTATAGCTAAATCTATATTTGAAATTGCAGCTGTTTCTGTTATTTCAATAATCATGGAAGAATAATCTACCCTGTAGGTAGACAGTAGACTTTCGATTTGCTCAAAATCAGTCTTACTGATGAGAGATTTCCCCGATAAATTTAATGATACTTTTAAATCTTTGAATCCCTGACCTTCCCACTTTTTCTTTTGTTTTAAAACATCATTGATGATTCGCCTTTCCAAGTCGTAAATCTGTCCGGTAATTTCCGCTACAGGAATAAATTCTGTAGGTGAAATATATCCATTTTCAGAATTCCATCTTACTAAGGCCTCAAGGCCGATTATGTTGCCCTTGCTCAAATCTATCTGAGGTTGGTAATAGCTTTCAAACTCCTTCTTATCTAATCCTTTTTGCAGTTTGTTAATCATTTGTATATGGTGGATTGTTTCTTGGTGGATACCCTCTTCGTAAAATAGTATTTTGTTTTTCCCTTCTTTTTTAGCAGCTACTAAGGCAATATCTGCATGCTTGAAGAGGGTATCGAAACTAGAGCCGTCTTCCGGATAAATTACAACACCCATTGACATAGATATGAAAAATTCTCTGCCGTCGCAATTCCAAGAACTACCTATACTATTTTTAAGTTGGTTTAATTTTTTATCAAGTTCTTCTGTAGACTTGTAATCTCTTATTAATACTGCGAATTCATCTGTACCAAAATGGGCAACTAGATCTGGTTCTTTTATTTGCTGGGATATTTTATTTGCTGTGAATTTAAGGAATTCATCTCCTCTGTAGTGTCCTAAAGTGTCATTGATATATTTGAAATTGTCAATATCTATATAGGCTAGTGCGAATTTTGAATCGGTATTTATTATATTACGAATTTCATTTGCAAACTTAGTTCTGTTAGGTAATTTTGTTAGAGGGTTATAGTAGGCCATACGATTTAATTCTTTAATAGCTTTGTCGGATTTTTCCGTGGCCTTTTTAATTCTTTTTTCACGATTATTTACTAATAGATATATCACTACTATAGTTACTAATACAAAGAACCATCCTTTGTGGGTTTGTAGCAACCTATATACTTCATAATTTTCAGTAAATAGTTCTAAAAAGTAATCTGATAAGGAAACCCATAGCAGACCAAAAACACCATACTTTAAAACTATAATTAATGCTTCATTATGTTTAATATGGTAGTTAATTTTGTTTAATATCTTTTTACAGAGATCTATTCTTTTCAAATATCTCCACTCCCATATACTATTTTAAAGATATTAAAGGGGAACAGTTCAAAAACACCGTTCCCCGTAGTATTTTACTATGGTCATTTCCTTTGAAAAACGTTTGAATACAGTATATCAATTTTGACAATTTCCGTCAATATTTTGTTTAAAACACCCCTTACATTTCCGTAGGTAAGGGGTTAGTATACATTTATGAAATTTTTTGTTTTAAGATGGCAATGTCAAGACTGTTCTGTGCTGTTGCACGGTTGATATCACTTATTTCTTTAGATAGACGTTCTTCAGATTCTAACACAAGTCTTTGAACATGTTCCGCAATAAGAATATTGTTTTCAACAAGCATTTCTTTAAATTCCGTTCTAAAATCATTTAGCTTGTTATCAATTTCTTTCTCGTGTTCGTCAAATCTACTTTCCAGTTTGTCGAATCTTTTCTCATGTTCATTCAATCTTATGTCAATATCATCGAATCTTTTGTCAACAACATCAAATTTCTTATCAATTTCATCAAACTTTTCGTCAATATCATCAAATCTTTTGTCGACAGCATCAAACTTCTTGTCAATTTCATCAAACTTTTCATCAATATCATCAAATCTTTTGTCGACAGCATCAAACTTCTTGTCAATTTCATCAAACTTTTCATCAATATCATCAAATCTTTTGTCGACAGCATCAAACTTCTTGTCAATTTCATCAAACTTTTTGTCAATATTATCAAATTTTTCGTCTATAGCATCAAACCTTTTGTCAATAGCATCAAATCTCTTGCCATGTGCGTCAAATTTTACATCTATCAGGTCAGATATGGCTTTTAGGTCTTCTTTTGTCAAGCCCATTTCTATACCTCTTTTCTTCGCTTTTATTTATTATAACAAGCTGAAACATAAAACTCAAGTGAAATAAACTTCAAATTTAGAATTTTAAGAACAGAAAAATACTTCTGACATAATATAAATTAACTAAGATAGAATGTTTAACAAACATATTGATGGGTATATTATTAATAACAACCAATTACTAATCTTACATAGAAAGCTGCAAGTAGTTGTAAGGTCGCTGCAAACAAATTGTTTGAGGAGCATTCTATAGGAATAGCTCAAAGTGCAGTAAAAGTTTATCTGAAGGTGAAAGCAGTGTAAGAGTTAGGAAGGTTGATTATATAGATTGACGGAATGAGGTGATTCCACCAACGATATTTGAAAAAGAAAACCCAAATAAATAGCACCCGATTTTCGAATTGAAAAGAAAGTTGGGTGCTATTTATCTTGTCTATTGAAAATTTTTAGTCTTATGTTATACTAAATTAGTGAAAATATGAGATTCTTCACTTCGCTCAAAATGACGCTAAGGTTGGGATTAAATGCGGGATTATTCACTGCCTTCATAATGACGTTTAATATGGGGTTATTAACAGAATGGCGATAACGGTGGGTTGTTCAAGAAGTGCTATGAGGAATCTTAATAAATTTAGTAAGAGGTTAAGATGCAGAAATTACATAGAATTATTTATATATTGACTATACTTTTCTCCATTGCTTTTATTGTAGTGGGATACCGTATGAACAGACCAGACTTTGATAGATTGGAAGAGGGTAAATCCTATAAGGCAAGGGTTTTATCTGTTGAGGAAATTTCCGAAGAGAAGTTAGATTATTCCTTTGAAAGTTATTCGACTACTACGGTAAGGTTTATGTCTGAAATTACTAGTGACCATTTAAAGGGAAGTGTAGTTGAAAGCTATCAGTATTTAGATACTATCGTTGCAATTAATCCGAAAGTAGTGGATGAAGGAGATAAGATTATTATATCTTCTCTAATTTCAAGAACTGGCCAAGGTGAAGAGTGGACATTTTTAGAATATGACAGAAGCGGTGTTTTATGGGGATTATTACTGAGCTTTTTTGCTCTTATAATATTATTTGGAGGGAAAAAGGGTTTCAATACCATAGTTTCTTTAATTTTTACCTGTCTTTCTATCTTTATGGTATTTATTCCTTCTATATTAAATGGTAGAAATATTTATTTGTCATCTATTGTAGTTAGTTGTTACATAATTTTTATGTCTTTATTAATTCTTAACGGTGCCAACAAAAAAACATTCTGCGCCATTGTAGGAAATTTAGGAGGGCTAATGGCAGCAGGACTGTTGGCTATATTTATTAGTAATGTTTTAAACTTAACCGGTCTAATAGATGATGACTCTATATTCTTATTAATGGTTAATACAGAAAATCCTATAGATTTAAAGGCAATAATGTGGGCAGGTATAGTAATAGGTTCCTTAGGTGCTGTAATGGATGTTTCCATGTCCATTGCCTCTGCCTTAAATGAGTTGGCTGAAAATATGGATGATCCTAATTTTAAATCTATGCTTAGATCTGGCTTTAATATTGGACAAGATGCTATCGGAACTATGTCTAACACCTTGATTTTAGCTTATATAGGAAGCTCCTTATCAGTAGTATTACTTTTAGTGGTTAATTATAGGGATATCTTACTCTTATTTAATCTTGAAATGATCGTTTTTGAAATTATACAAGCTATAATCGGTAGCATGGGAATATTGTTTGCAATTCCTATTACCTCTATATTTGCTGCTTATATTTACAATCGTAAAAGTAATAATAGGAGAGTATTTAAACAATTAGATGGTTAAAAAGATGAGCCCTTGGCTGTCGCTCAGGATGACTTAGACGCTGAATTAGGGTAAATTTGTAGCTCAGTTAAGATGGCTTAAAAAGATTAAAAAGTTTTTGTTGTAGAAAGTGAAAATATGTGTTATATTGTTATAGTATTTACTCAAAAGACAGGTGTGTTTAAATTAAGAACATATGGAGGTTAGAATGGAAGCGATAAAATTAGGAATATTAGGAATGGGAACTGTTGCATCAGGGCTTATCAATATAATCGAATTCAATAGAAATAAAGTAGTTAACAGTCTTAATAAGGAATTAGCAGTTAGTAAAGTACTTGTAAACAACTTAGATAAAGAAAGAAATGTAAACCTACCTAAGGAAGTTTATACTACAGATGCTTATGAAGTAATCAATGATAAGGATGCTGAAATAATCGTTGAGTTAATCGGTGGGATAGATCCTGCTTATGACTATATTAAGTCAGCTCTTAACAATAAGAAACATGTAGTTACGGCAAACAAGGCTCTTATTGCTACTCACGGGGAAGAATTAGAAAGTATTGCAGTAAAAAATGGTGTTAAATTAATGTATGAAGCCAGTGTTGGCGGCGGAATTCCAATTTTAAATACTATGAAGGAAAATCTTTCTGCCAATGAGTTTGATTCGGTTTTTGGCATTATTAACGGAACTACTAACTATATACTTACTCAAATGGCTGAAAACGGATTGGAATATGAAGAGGCAGTAAAAGAAGCTCAGAGATTAGGTTTTGCAGAAGCTGATCCTTCTTCTGACGTAGATGGTGATGATGCTGCATTTAAGTTGTCTATACTAGCTGCCTTGGCATTTGGTCAGAGAGTTAAGGTAGAAGGTATTCCAAAGGAAGGTATTACGAAAATATCTAAAGACGATATAGCTAATGCAAAGGAATTAGGCTATAATATCAAATTATTGGCATCGGGAATTAAAAAGGACGACAAAATTGAATTAAGAGTTCATCCGGCTTTCGTTCCGGTAGACCATCCTTTATCAATGGTTAAAAATGAATTTAATGCAGTATTTTTAAAGGGTAATGCTGTTGGAGAAGTAATGCTTTACGGGAAAGGTGCCGGTTCTCTACCTACGGGAAGTGCTGTATTGGGAGATATAATGTATATAGTTAAAAATATGGACAAATCCGATGCAGGGGTTGTAGGTAGTAAGAAATATAGAGTTGAAAACAAGGCTGTTAAACAATACTACATTCGTATGACTGTAGTTGATAAACTTGGAGTATTAGGAAGTATTGCAAGTTTGTTCGGCAAGAATGGCGTAAGTCTTTCTTCTGTAGTTCAAAGACAGAAAAACGGACATGATACGGTACCCTTAGTATTTATAACTCACGAGGCTGAAAGAAAAAATATTGATGCTGCTCTAGAGGAAATCAGCAAATCTAAGGTTGTAAGTAAAATTGAAAGTATTATATTAGTAGAGAATTTTAAATAGTCTTCTTAAGAAAATAATTAAGGGGTCTTTAAAGAAACTATAAAGTAAGAGTAAGAGTGTATGAAAAATCCTCCAGCTTAAGTTATGACATAACTTAAGTTAGGAGGATGAATACCATCTGTATATATTTTTTCCATACCTTTTAAATTGTCTACTTCAGTATAGTAGTCGATATATTGGAGGTTGAAGGTTTTGCACACCTCCCATTATGTGGACTATAGTTGGT
>JAAYRW010000076.1 GCA_012518555.1 Tissierellia bacterium | reverse complement strand
TGCTGATCCTTCATAGACTTTTTCTATAGGTTCACTTATAGGGTACATAAATCCCTTGCCCACTATAAGCACAACTATAACCAATAAAAATGGAAATAGTAAACTTGAAATTTTATCCATGGCCTTGCCAGGATTCATTAAGAAAAAGTAGGTAATAACATAAAACACTACTGTAAATATTATAAGTGGAATTTTATTTTCGGGATTTAATCCAAATGCCTGTACAACACTGTCCCAAGCTGCAGCACTCATTCTTGGTATAGCATATAAAGGTCCTAATATAGCAATAGTGAGTATAGTATAAAAATTACCCAATTTTTTTCCTAAGACTTTATTAGTTAATTTGTTATAACTTCCATTACCTTTAGATAAGGCTATGTAGGCAATGAGTACAAGTAGTAGCGAAGTTATAAATGCTCCAAAAAATGCAGGAATAACAGATGTACCACTTTCCTTGCCCCAATTCATTGGCCAGACCATACTCGATGCTCCAAAATGCATAGAGAATAGGGCTCCACCAGTTAAAAATAATTGAAAAGCACTTATGCTGCCTTTTTGTTTCTTTTTTTCTACCATAGTAATCTCCTAGTTATATATATTAGACTAATAAACTTCTACTTATAACAAGTTTTTGTATTTCTGATGTTCCCTCATATATTTCAGTTATTTTTGCATCTCTGTACATTCTCTCAAGAGGGAAATCTTTCATATATCCATAACCACCATGAATTTGTAAGGCTAAATTTGTAACCTCTCTTGCCATTCTAGAAGCGTTTAATTTTGCCATAGCTGCTTCAGTTGTATGTCTTTTACCTTCATCAGCTATTTTTGCTGCATAAAATACTAAAGCTCTAGCTGCTGCTATTTGAGTTGCCATTTCTGCAAGATACCATTGAATTCCTTGTAGTTGTGCTACAGGTTTTCCAAACTGCATACGTTCTTTCGCATACTTAACTGCTAGATCAAGAGACCCTTGAGCTATTCCTACTGCTTGTGCAGCAACTCCGATTCTTGCAGTATCTAGAAGAGATAGTGCTATTCCAAATCCTTTATTTTCTGTTCCTAATAAATTTTCTTTTGGCACTCTACAATTTTGGAAAACTAATTCTACTGTTTCAGACGATCTAATTCCCATCTTGTCTTCGATCTTACCATAAGTAAAACCAGGTGTTCCTTTTTCAACTATGATACCAGAAAGCCCCTTTGTTTTTAGTTCAGGACTTGTTAGACAAAATACACATACATATTTTGCTTGTTTTCCAGTTGTAATAAATGTCTTTGAGCCATTGATTACATATTCTCCTGTTTTTTCATCTAGTATTGCTGTTGTTTTTGTAGCCCCAGCATCAGACCCTGCATTTGCTTCTGTTAATGCAAAAGCACCCATAGCTCGGCCAGATGTCACTTCTGGTAAATATTTTTCCTTCTGTTCATCAGTACCATATTTTAATAAAGCTTGTTGAAAAATTGATGATATAGAATAGATTCCACCTACAGCTCCATCAACTTTTGCTAGTTCTTCAACTGCAACTATTTTTTCAGATACACCCATTCCTATTCCATCATATTCTTCTGGAACTCCTATACCTGTAAGTCCCATTTCCACTAAATCATTCATTACTTCTGATGGAAATTCACCTCTTCTATCTCGTTCTTCCGCACCCTTAACTAATTCATTCTGTGCATAATCTCTTACTAAATCTCTTATATCTTGTTGTTTTTCATTTAATTCAAAATTCATAATTTACCTGCCTTTTTAGTTTTAACTAAACAAAGGGAACCGCATTTAAGCAAGCTCCCTTTATGAATTCTTTTAATATAATATTTAAGAAATATGTATATTAGTTTGCTTCATATACAAATTGAACAACTGTGCATAATGGAGGATCTTGTAATACATCTATTGAGCTTGGATAAGGAGGATCTTCTGGTACCTCTATAATTTTATATGCCCTTACCTCTATTAAAGCTTTGTTACCTTCTTTTCTTTTAATTCTTGCTATAAATTCCATATAGTCACCAGCAAATAAAGGAACATATAAACGTACTTTTTTTACTTTAGTGCAAGTGCCTGTATTTTGATAAACCTTTGCCATAAGTCTATTAGCGCAGTCTTCCATCAAAGTAAGCCCTCTTGCTCCGTTGACTACTCCACCACCATAAAATACATCTCTATCACTCATTCTATAGCGCATTGTAATAGTTTCCATTAAATACTCCTTTCCTTAAAATTCTACATCGTCTTCTGGAAAGTCTTCTAATTCTCTCCAAGGGTCATTTACTAATCCATCAGGCTGCTCTCCTCTTTGTAGGTGTTTCTTTACTACAAGTCGAACATTGCCTTTTGTACATAAAACAGGTTCATCAAACCAGACCATATCTCCTGGTTTTGCATTTTCTTTTCCTGCTCTTTTTGCAGGTGTTGCAAGTTTATATGCTTCTATCAAGCAATCCCTAGATGAATTTCCTATGTGAGTCATTGTTGCTTTATATTCCATCATATCGCCAACATATACTTTTTCCAAAACTTCAACATCGTGATATCCTAAACATAATGACTCATCACCGTCATTTAAAATCATTTGTTCTGTTTCAACATCCCCGATGAAATCGAATTGACGTCCTACTGGTACTATTCCATCAGGATTTGATGAATCAGCTGTAGTCATATTATAGCTTAAATAAGATACTTTTCTTGCCATTTTTACCTCCTATTAAATTACTCCTTCTTCTTTAAGTGCTTTCTCTTCTTCCTCACTTAGGCCAAAAACTTCTCTGTTATGTTGACCTAGTAATGGTGGTGGTGTTTCTACTTTTCCTGGTGTTTCTGAAAGTTTTGGTACTACTCCTTGGAAATACATATCACCTGCTGTTGGGTGGCTTACGTGAACCATCATTTCTCTAGCTTTTGTTTGTGGATGATTAATGGCTTCTTCTATATTAAGAACTGGACCACAAGGAATAACAGTCTCATCCATCATATCTTCCATTTCTTTCTTAGTATAGTCTTTTACAAATTCTCTTACTATATATTGTAATTCTGGTACGTAGTTTTTAGCTCTAAGCTCATTTGTTATAAATCTAGGATCTTCTATAAGTTCCTCTTTATTCATAACTGTGCAGAACTTTCTCCAAAGATTGTCATTACCAACACCTAGTGCAACATAACCATCTTTGCATTCATAAATATCAAATGGTGAAATTGAAGGATCTATGTTTCCATTTCTTTCAGAAATTATTCCATCCATTGTATAATTAGGAATCGCATTTTCAAGCAAGCTGAATATTGTATCCATCATTGCAACATCAACTAATTGACCTTTTCCTGTTTTTTCTCTGTATTGTAGAGCAATTAAAGCTCCTACCATTTGGTATATACCAGATACATGGTCTGCTACAGATGGACCTACTTTAACAGGCATTGTATCCTTAAAACCAGTAAGATTTACCATCCCCCCCATTGATTGGGCAACGATATCATAGCATGGTCTGTGGCTTATAGGTCCTGTTTGGCCAAAACCTGAACCTGAAACATAAATTATTTTAGGATTAATCTTTCTAATTGTTTCATAATCAATTTTTAGCTTCTTGGTTACCCCACCCTTATAATTTTCGCAAAAGAAGTCTGCATCTTTTACTAAATCATATAGCATTTGGCGACCTTTTTCAGATTTTAAGTTTAACGTACATCCTTTTTTATTTCTATTTACGTATCCATAAAATCCACTTTCGCCACTTTTTTCATCAATTGGCCCCCAAGTTCTACATTGATCTCCACTAACTGGTTCAATTTTAATTACATCGGCGCCAAAATCAGCAAAGAACATGGTGCAAAAAGGTCCACTTAAGGCAGACGTTAAATCTACTACGTTAAGTCCTTCTAGGGCTTTTTTACTTTCCAATGTATTACCTCCTTTTTCTTTATTCACCCTTAGTATAACGTTTCCACTAAGTGTAGTGTCAACATTTATTAATATAATAAATTTATTATAATTTTTCACTTTATTGAAAGCATCCCCCATGGGTAGAGTTAATTTATATAAAATATTATTGTATTGAACCCTATTCTATATAACTAAATGAAAACATTTTATTAATTCACAGTCATATTTATTAATTTTTTATCTATAACCACTTAATAAAAACCCTCCTCTAAAGAGGAGGGTCAGAGCGTCGACAAACCTACTGATAAATTAGGTTTATCGACGCTTTTTCCATATTTATTCTAAAATATATTAATTTTTCAAATAATAACGTAAATTCTTTAGAAAATAGAGAAAAACCACCTCCAT
>JAAYRW010000075.1 GCA_012518555.1 Tissierellia bacterium | reverse complement strand
ATTGAAATTATTTTGTCTTCCATCATCGAAAGTTAATATTATAGGAGTATAACCTGCCTCCGTATATATTTGGCCTTTAGCATAATCATTTAAACTTATCATACGGTATCCATTCTGGTACATATATTCCAAATCTTTGCGAAAATTTTCAGCTGATCTTTGCCACTCTAACTCTTCTTGGCCGATTCCGTGATACATTAAAATCATTATTTCACCTAATTCATTAGGTTCTAATGACATATCGATAGAAGCTATAGGGTCTGCCTCTTCTAACTTTTCATCTTCTGTTTCTTTTTCTGTTCTTTCTTCTGTTTCTATTTCTTCTGTTTCAATTTCCCTTGAAACTTCCGGCCTTTCTATTTCAACTACTGACCTATCCCCACAGGCTGGTAATAGTAGTAATGCCATAATAATAATTATTTTCTTCATATCCCTCTCCTTTTCATATAATATTATTTTATATTATTTGGGGAAGGATGTCCACATGAAGTATTTTCAAATTTTTGTTTATTATTAGTTGTAAATTTGATATAATAATAGCTGGGGACACTTTGATAAACTGTTGTAAAAGGTCCCCAGTTATTGTAAGAGGAGGCAAAATTGGAAAACGGAAATAAACTTGCACAAGACAAGCTTAAACTTTTGTATATATTAAATTTCATAGATCTACCCTTGACTAATACCGAAATAACTAACTATATATTAGAATATAATATAATGGATTATTTTACCCTACAGCAATTATTAAAAGAACTGTGGGAAACAAAATTTACCCTTCTAAAGACTAACAGTGGTAAGGACTACTATTCCGTATCGGAAATAGGCAAAGCTACCTTAGAAATGTTCGGGGACATACTGCCTGAATATTTTAAAAAAGAAGTAGAAGAAAATTTTTCACATTTAAAAAAGCTAATAGCAAAACAGCGAGAGCTATTCGGTCATTATTATAAGAGAAAAGACGGCGAATATACTGTATCTCTTCAAGTTATGGAAAATGGAACAAATATATTTAATTTGAACATTGCAGTACCTACAGAAACAATGGCAAAAAAAATAATAAAAAAATGGAATAACAGTCCACAAGATATATTCGGTCAAATAATGAAATCATTAACATCGGATTAATAAATAGCTTTAATTAAGTCAGGAACAAATTGAAGGTGAATTGAATTTTTTATAGGTCCATTTTTTTCTATTATAGTTATTTCTTGTTTTTTGGAATTTGTAACATAAATATTATTTTTATCGAAAGTAACAGCTTCAGGATATCCTCCTAAGTATATTTCATTAATTACTTTTCTTGCTAAGGGATCTAGAAGATAGAGGTTTTTATCTACTATGTTAATTATATACAACATATCATTTATATAGTCATATTGAAAGTCCGTAGCAAGTCCTTCAATAATGATTATTTTTTCGATTTTGCCGTCATATAAATTTATAAAGTTTATTTTTGTATGGATAGACCCATTTACAAAATAGGTCATAACAATGATAGTATCCTTGTATATAACTAAATGCATAGGTTTCCCTTCAGTTTTAAAAATTCTGCTTTTACCTGTAGTAAGACCATATTCTAATACTTGATTTTCTTCATAGCATGTTGTATAAAGGCAGTTATTCTTTTCTGAATATATTACATCGTGAGCTTTTATGCCGGCAGGTATAGAACCTAGTAAGAGAAAATTTTTTAAATCTATTATTGAAATATTGTCTGATTCAAAATTTGCAACGTACATATTTTCTTTGTCCACACACATATGGCGTGGATCTCTGCCTACATTAGTTTCATTAACTTCATTTGAAATCATATCGTATTTATATATTTTATTATTAAATGAATCAGCCATATAAATTGCTTTTTCGTAATTGAAAATGCTGTGTATTGCATAGCTGTTCTTATCTCCTATATTTAAGGCTTTTTTGCATATATAATCTTCTTCCGATAACTCTAAAATAAACATCATTAGTCTTCCTTGGCCGGTACCTATCACAACTATTTCTTCATACATCATAATCACCTCCCTATAGTTTATGACTTTATGTAAAAGAGGTGAAATATTACTATAAAATTATCTAAAAAAATAAGAACACTCAAAGTGCTCTTATAATGATTATTCATTTCAACGGATGGGTATACAAACTTGGGTTCCTGTTATCAAGAAATTAGCCGGTCTCAAGTGGGGGTTTGCAATAAGTAATTCTGATGGCGTAACATTATTTGCCACTGCTATAGTTGAAAGGCTATCTCCTTCTCTTATGACATATTCTACCGTTGTTTGAGGATCACATGGGATAAAAGTTTCCGGGGGTATACAAAGTTCCGTACCCGGTACGATAAAGTTTGGATTAAAGTCTAAATTTGCATCCCTTAATTCATTTAAACTTAAATTATATGAAATTAAAATATCACTTAACCTGGTTCCCTCTTCTATGGTTACTAGAGTACCAAAGGGGCATCCTTCCGGCACATTAGGTATACATATTTCTTGGCCGACTTTCAAATCATAGGGATTTGCATCGGGATTAGCTTCAAGGAGTAAGTTCAATGGTATTCCATACCTTAAAGAAAGACTATAAAAACTATCTCCTTCCCTTATAGTGTAGTAAGCTCCGCCAATGCAGGGAGGCCTGGTTGGAACTCTCGGTACGCAAATTGTCATGCCTTCAGTCAATGTCCTAAGTCTCAGTGTAGGATTTAAATCAATTAATCCTACTAAATTCGTACCAAATCTTTCGGCTATAGAATTTAATGTATCTCCCGGTCGCACAACATAGGGCATTGTATATATGTTGGGGCATAATTGCTCCTGTCTATAAATCATTATACTCACCTCATATTATAATTTGTTAGTTTATAATATTCATGAGCTATTGAATGTTTCCTTAATATATTAAGTACTCTACTATTATTCAAACTTTTGTCTTGCTTTTACTGCTAATTTATCACAACGTTCGTTAAAATGATGTCCACTGTGTCCTTTTACGTGGATAAAGTTAACATTATGACCTTCCATTGCATTTATCAATCTCTGCCAGAGGTCCTTGTTTAATACAGGTTTTTTATCAGATTTTCTCCAGTTTTTTTTCTGCCAAGAATCAATCCATCCCTTATTAAAGGCATCGGTAATATACTTTGAATCGGTTACAACAGTAACATTGCAAGGCTGATTTAAAGCTTCTAAACCAATTATTACACCCATTAACTCCATTCGATTGTTAGTTGTACTTTCCTCGCCACCACTTAGCTCTAATTGGTGTCCATTGTACTCTAATATTACTCCATATCCTCCGGGGCCAGGGTTTCCACTGCAAGCTCCATCTGAGTATATGTTGACATTTTTCATTATTTAGACTCCTGATTTTTTATAAACATAACTCTTAATATACCGTAATGTTCTTCCATTTCTCTTAATTTATCTTCATTGAATTCGCCTACTACATCTATAATATTACATGCATAGTCGCCTTTTGATTTATTAACCATTCCAATTATATTAACATTGTGTGTTGCTAAAGCAGTAGTCATCTTACCTATCATGTTAGGAATGTTCTTATTCAAAACTACTATTCGATCAGTACCAGGATACCTATCCATTGAACAATCAGGAAAATTAACAGAATTTGTAATATTTCCTTTTTCCAAATATTCTGTAAGCTCAGTTACTGCCATTTCAGCACAGTTTTCTTCTGCTTCTATAGTAGAACCTCCTAAGTGAGGTATGCAGAGTACGTTTTTTGCTTTAAGAAGTTTTTCATTAGGTAAATCTGAAACATGGTAACTTACCTTGCCGCTATTTAGAGCTTCAATTAAATCATCTTCATTGATTATTCCATGGCGAGCAAAGTTTAAAATCCTTACTCCGTCTTTCATTATTTTTATATTATCTTTGTTTATATAGTCCTTTGTTTCGTTATTATAGGGTACGTGAATTGTAACGTAGTCGCTTCTTTTATAAAGTTCATTTACATCACTAGTATATTGTACGTCCCAAGATAAGGCTAATGCATTTTTTACAGAAATATAGGGGTCATAACCTATTACTTCCATTCCTAACTTTATTCCTAAATTTGCAACTAAGTGTCCTATATTACCAAGGCCTATAACTCCTAATGTTTTACCCTTTAACTCAGGCCCTACAAATTGCGATTTGCCTTTTTCTACAGTTTCTTCTACATTTTCTTCTAAGTTTTTCGTCCAATCTATACTGTCAACTATTTTTCGTGAACTCATTAACAATCCAAGGAATGTTAATTCACATACTGCATTGGCATTTGCACCGGGAGCATTGAATACTACTATTCCCTCTTCAGAACATCTTTCTACAGGTATGTTATTAACTCCGGCTCCAGACCTGGCAATAGCCTTAAGTTGCTTAGAAAATTCCATATGGTGAATATCTAAACTTCTAATTACAATTCCATCTACGTCAGTTCTTTCTTCTTTTATTATTTTATATTTATCCTTATGGAATAAATTCATGGTATCCTTAGGGATATCACAAAAAAGTGCTACTTTATACATTTCCGTCCTCCTAAATGATTATAAAACTTAGTATACAACCAAATATAAGTAAAATCAAGTATAAAAAAATATGCGGCCTAAGCCGCATATTTGTTAAGTAAGTACTATCTACAACAACCACATCTGCCACCGAAGATGTTAGTTCCTCCTAAAAGGCAGAATATTACTGCTATAATTATTATCCACTCAATCCAGTCACTACCGCCTCCGTGGTCACAACAACCAAAACTTGTTGCTCTTACTTCATCTGACATATAACTCACCTCTCTATGCTTTATAATTCAATATATGTCAGACAGTAAAATATGTTCTTAGATTAATAATATTTATAAAATTTCCATAGTAGAATATACTGTTTCAATTAATTCCTCTATATTTAAATTATTTTCAGATTTTTGTATGGAATTTAATTTAGGATTAATCAAGGGGTTTTTAGGTGCGAAAACAGAGCAACAATCGTCATAGGGTAAAATAGAAGTTTCATAAGTTCCGATTTCCCGGGATATTTCTATTATTTCAGCTTTGTCTAAGCCTACCAAAGGCTTAAGAATAGGCATTTCAATAGCATTTTCTATTACCGCCATAGACTTCATAGTCTGACTTGCAACTTGACCTAAACTTTCTCCCGTAATAAGCATATCCATATTATTTTCTAAAGCTATTTTTTCAGCTAAACGCATCATAAATCTTCTTGCTAGAATAGTAGTTTCTTCTTCACGGCAAAATTGCCTTATTGCTTTATGGATTTCAAGCATGTTCAAACTGTATAATTTTATTTTACCGCAATACTCTTCTAAAATTTCTTTTAATCTCTTTACTTTTTCGTTTGCCCTTTCTGAAGTAAAGGGATAGGTATGGAAGTATAGGGTCTTTATTTCAACACCTCTTTTGGCTATCATATAACCTGCAACAGGACTGTCAATACCTCCTGACAACAAAAGCAAGGCTCGCCCGTTTGAACCTACAGGCAGACCTCCTAATGCTTTAATTCTTTCGGAAGAAATATAGCAATCTTTTTTTATATCAATAAAAATTTCTACTTCTGGATTATGAACATCTACTTTAACACTAGAAAATTTCTCTAAAATTTTCCCACCTACTAAGGCACTAAAGTCCATAGATTTATAAGGAAAGCTCTTATCAGTTCTCTTAGTTCTCACTTTAAAGGTTTTTATGTCCTTCTTCTCTAAAAGGTAGCCAAATAATTCTTTTGCTTTCTCAATTATTTCATCAGGATCCTTAACAGTTTTAATAGAAGGACTTAAAACCGAAATGCCAAAAACTTTTCTTACTTTTTCTATAATTTCATCCATATCTTCATTTCTAGCTTCCACAAAGATTTTTCCTGAATCCCTGTAAACATATACATCTTCAAAATCCTTTACGGAATATTTAATTTGATCAATTAATTTACGCTCAAAGGAGCCTCTGTTTTTACCTTTTAGAAATATTTCACCAAAACTTACTGCTACAATATTATACATATTTATCCTCTCTTATTCGTTATAAATCTTATATCCTCTACTGATTTCTTAATATTATATACTACATATTCAATTTCTTCAAAGTTATTAAAATATCCTAGGCTTATTCGAATAGTACCTTCATATTCTTTACTAATATTCAGAGCTTCTATAATTCTATTATCCCTTGCTTTTGAAGAACAAGCTGAGCCTGTTGATACAAAAATACCCTTGTCCTCTAAATAATGAACCAAGACTTCACCAGGAACATTTTTGAAGGAGACATTGATAATATGGGGAGCAGCTATACTATCTGCCGGGCTATTTATTTTCGTATCCGGAATTTCCTCAGTTAACCTTTTTATATATTGACCTTTTAGCTGGTATAGTTTATTTCTTTCCTCTGAGAAACTACTATTTATTAATTCACAGGCCTTTCCAAATCCTATAATTCCTGGAGTGTTTTCAGTACCTGAGCGTATTCCTTTCTCCTGTCCGCCACCGTAAATCAAAGAATTTAACTTTATTCCTGAACGAATATAAAGTCCACCTACTCCCTTAGGGCCGTGAACTTTATGGCTACTGAAAGCCATAGTATCAATAGGCAGTTTATTTACATCAATTTTTAATTTGCCGTAAGATTGAACTCCATCTACATGAAATTTCGTATTCACATTTTGAGATTTAATAATTTCTCCAATACTCTCTAAATCTTGTATCGTTCCTATTTCATTATTAACATGGATTATTGAAACTATTTTAGTATTCCTATCTATATTTTCTTTAAGTTGCATTAGATCAATTCTTCCACTACTATCAGTATCTAAAAATTTTACTTTACACTTTTTTTCTAATTTCCTAAATACATTGTATACCGAAGGGTGTTCGATCCTAGTTGTTATTATATTGTCCTTAGAATTTAAATTGGACAAACCAAAAATTGCAATATTATTGCTTTCTGTTCCGCTGCCGGTAAAATATACTTCCTCCGGCTTTGCATTTATTAATTTTGCTAAGGATTTTCTTGAATTTTCAATTTCTTTTTCCGCCCTAAGCCCCATCCTATGCAAGGATGAAGGATTTCCGTAATTATTTTCGTTTGCCTCTATTATTTCATCTAAAACTTCTTTTCTTACCTTAGTTGTTGCACTATTGTCTAAATATACTATCATATACCTACCCTTAATTTTTTTGTCGAAAGATCTGAGAAAAATGTAAAAAAAGCTTGCATAATGTCTTTTTGTTTGCTATAATAATCCATGGTTATCCCCCCCGATAACCGATATATTCCCAATACCCCTTTTATGCATATTAATGCTTCACAACAATGGCCACGAGGCCATTTTTGTGTTTTTGATGACCTAACCCCATTTCTTCGACTGCAAAGGAGAAAGAAATGGATGGTAGGTCAGACGCAGCGTAATCCAATTTTATACGAGCGAAGCGAGTAAATAAAATTGTGATGGAGCCTGCGCATATTACTTACGATATTCATATTCATCGCTTTACCTCCTTCATAACTTCCTCTAAATAAAGTTCGGAAACCCTCTTCACAACTTCATTATCCGAAGAATTATAGACCATACTATCTACAGTATTTATAGGAAGTACATCATTTGAAGTTCCCGTAATAAATGCAGCATCAAAATCTTTAAGCTCTTCTAGTTTCACCCTTCTTCTTTCTACTTCTATGGAATTTTTCTCACAAAGACTTACTACCTTACTTCTAGTAACGCCTAGTAGTACTGCAGAGTCTGGTGACGTTATTAATTTATTTCCTTTTACGAAAAATACATTGGATCTGCTACCTTCACTAACTGTTCCATCGCTGTTTAACAATATTACTTCAAAAGCATTGTTTTCTTTCATAATTCTAGCAAGCTTATCTTTAAATTCTCTTTGATAGGATTTGACATTAGGGTTTTTCCTTTCAATTTCAATCGTTACAGTATGAATCCCTTCCTTAAATTCCTCCTTGGAAGGATAGTAGCTTTCAATAAAATAAAATAAGCTTACAGGATAGTCCTTGTTATAATATGAAACCCTTATGTTGCAATTTTTTAAATTATTTTCTCTTATTAAAAGTTCAGCAGAACTCTTATATTCATAAAAATCTAATTTATCGTTATTTCCGCTTAATCTTATACTTTCATTCATACGATCGAAATGTTCCTCTAAAAAAACAGTTTTTCCTTCAATTACTCTTATAACCTCGTAAATTTCCGGAGTTTCTGTCTGTAGAATTAATTCCATTTCTTCTTTTGTAATTATTTTGTTATTTTTAACATTGTTATCGGATATAATTTTCATTGCTCCTCCAAGAAAATTTTTAACATTTATAAAGATACAAAATTTGCTATAATAAACGCTGTATTTATTATAGCAAATTTTGTATCTTATTTAAATAATTATTTTAAATATTGAATGCATGTAACAGTATTTCCATCTACTTGAAATTTATCGGCTAAACCTTCCACCAACATAAGACCTCTACCGGATTCCCTTAAACTGTATTCTCCATATTTTTTATGATTATAACAAACTCCTGAGCCTTCATCTGAAACTTCAATTATAATTTGCGAATTATTGATGTAAACTTTAATATATATCATTTTATTTAAGTCTTCACAATTGCCGTGAATGACACTATTTATCATAAGTTCATTTAATATAAGTTTTGTGTTAAATAAAGCATTATCGTTAATTAAATCTTTAATCTTGCTTAGTATTTCATTTACTATTAATTTAACACAATTTATATCACTATTGATTTTTTTTTCTACCACATAGTTCATCACCATTCCTCCAATTCACTTGTAATATACCCTTTTTTTGAAAAATTAAACGGATACTACTAAGTTACAAGGAGTTTTAACAATTCCCACACTTCCGGAACACCTTTTTTTGAAACAGAAGAGAAAGGAAAAATAAGTTCTTCTTTTATATTAAGGGTTTTCTTAATAACACTAATACTATTTATTTGCCTTGATTTGGAAAGTTTGTCAGCTTTTGCAGCAATAACATAACCTGTAAAGCCACATTCTTTTATCCACTGATACATCTGTATATCATTCTTGTTTGGCTCATGTCTAATATCTACTAAGAGAATAACTTCTTTAAGCTGATCTCTTTTATAGAGGTAGGTATCAATCATTGGTGCCCACTTAGCCTGTTCTGCCTTGGATACCTTTGCATAACCGTAACCAGGTAGGTCTACTAAGTTTAATAGGTCATTTACATTGTAGAAGTTAATGGTTTGTGTCTTACCAGGTTGTGAGCTGGTTCTTGCAAGATTCCTTCTATTTAACAAGGCGTTTATGAGGGAAGACTTTCCAACATTTGATTTGCCTGCAAATGCTATTTCCGGAACATGGCTTTTAGGATATTGTTCTTCTTTAACAGCAGTAATCAATAACTCTGCTTTTTTTATAATCATAATTAATCCTTTCTTTGGTTTTTTAGGCATAAGGAATCCCATGCCTTGGGATTCCTATTGTACCTTGGCAGTTACTCCCTTACTTTAACATTCCTCTGCTTGTGTCTATAATTGCTTCTTTTACTACATCATCAATCCTATCAGCGTAGACTATTTCAATTGTACGAATGATTTTGGGATCGATTTTTGAAACATCTGGTTTGTTTTTAGAGCATAGAACTACTTTTTTAATACCTGCTCTTTTTGCAGCTAATAGTTTTTCTTTAACTCCTCCTATAGGCAATACTCTTCCTGTAATAGTAATTTCTCCGGTCATTGCTACATCTTTTCTCACAGCTTTCTTAGTTAAAGCTGAAATTATGGCAGTTGCAATAGTTATTCCTGCAGATGGTCCATCCTTGGGTATAGCTCCTTCTGGAACGTGGACATGTATGTCAGTTTCCTTGAATATTTTGTAGTCGATACCAAAGTTTTCTGCCTTAGCTTTAATATAACTTAAGGCCGCCATTGCAGATTCCTTCATTACATTTCCTAATTGTCCTGTAAGCTGAAGCTTTCCTTCACCCTTCATAGTGTTTACTTCTACAAAGAGGGTTTCTCCTCCTACCCTAGTCCATGCAAGACCTGTTACTACACCTACTTGGTCTTCTTCATATATTAGATCGTAATCATACTTAGGAATTCCTAAATATTTCTTAAGGTTGTTTCTATTTATGCTTACTGATTTTTTCTTATTTTCGACTATTTCAACAGCAGCTTTTCTAACCACTTTTCCTATGCTTCTTTCTAGATTTCTTACTCCTGATTCTCGGGTATATCTTTCAATTATTTCATTTATTGCATTTCCTGAAATTTTAACTATTTCTTCATTTAAACCATGTTCCCTTAATTGTTTTTTTATAAGATATTTTTCAGCAATATTTTTCTTCTCAAGGTCTGTGTAGCCTGCTATTTCAATAACTTCCATTCGATCTAACAAAGGTCTCGGAATAGTAGAAGTAGTATTTGCCGTAGTTATAAACATTACATTTTCCAAATTGAAAGGAGCTTCAATATAGTGGTCAGTAAATGTCTTATTTTGTTCAGGATCTAAGGCTTCTAAAAGTGCCGAAGCAGGATCCCCTTTGAAATCTGTACTTAGTTTATCTATTTCATCTAATAGAAATACCGGATTATTTACTTTAACCTTTGCAATAGATGATATTATTCTGCCAGGAATTGCTCCGATATATGTCCTTCTATGACCTCTTATTTCAGCTTCGTCTCTTACTCCGCCTAAAGAAATACGAACATATTTTCTGTTCATTGCCCTGGCAATTGATTTTGCCACGGATGTTTTTCCTACTCCAGGAGGTCCTACGAAACAAAGGATAGGTCCTTTTAAATTTTTATTTAGATTCTTTACTGCTAAGTATTCTAATATTCTTTCTTTAACCTCTTCCAATCCATAGTGATCTTCTGAAAGTACTTCTCTGGCTTTTTTTAAATCTGTATTGTCTTTTGTTTTTTTATTCCAGGGTAAATCTAATAACCAATCTACATAAGTTCTTATGACGCCAGCTTCCGGTGATGATGGTGAAATTTTTAAAAGACGATTAACTTCCTTCTCAGCTTTTTCTTTTACTTCTTTAGGCATACGGACCTTAGAGATTTTCTCCATATATTCATCTACTTCAAAGTCAACACCTTCGTCTTCTCCTAATTCTTTTTGAATAGCTCTCATTTGCTCTTTTAAATAATAATCCTTTTGAAATTCGCTTACTTGCTTTCTAACCAATTCATTTATTTCGTTTTCAATTTTTAATACTTTGATTTCTCTTGCTAATATTTTGTTAATAGCCTCAAGTCTTTCGTAGGGATCAAATATTTCCAAGAGAGATTGTTTTTGGTTAGCTTTCAAATATATATATGAAGCAACTACGTCTGCCAGCTTATCGGGACTTTGAATTTCTTTAAGTGATATTACTGCATCAGGAGCTATCTTTGCAAAAATTGAAGAATATTCTTCAAAAGAATTTAAGGTAAGGCGTACCATTGCTTCTAACTTGTCTTCTAAAGGAAAATTATAGCTATATACATACTCATCTAATTCTACCTCAAAATAGGGTTCAGTTTGTATTATAGATGTAATTTTAGCCCTGTTTATTCCTTCAACTAAAACCCTTATATTGTCTCCGGGCATTTTAATCATTTGCTTAATTTTACAAATAACGCCCACTTCATAAAAATCATCTTCCTTCGGCCAATCTAAATCGGCAACCTTTTGAATTGTTAAAAATATATCCGAATCTTCAAGCATTGCCTCTTCCAATGCATTTATCGATTTTTCCCTTCCAATATCAAAATGTATAACAGTATTAGGAAAAATTCCTATACCCCGTATAGGTATTAATGGAAGGATTCTTTTTTCTATCTTGTAATTTTCAATCATATTTTCTCCTTATAAGAAAAGCTTCTATCTAATTAATTTTGTTAGGCAGAACCTTCCTTTCGTTATAAAAACTGCCTGCTAAGGCAGGCAGTTTTTTATGAAGCATTCTCCTTCTTATCAGAAATAGGCTTCTTAGTTAAAACTAATTTTGGGTCGCTGTTATTAACTATTGTATCTTTAGTAATAACACATTTTTTAATATCACTTCGAGATGGTATTTCATACATGACTTCTGTCATGGTACTTTCAAGGATACCCCGAAGTCCTCTTGCTCCGGTATTTATTTCTAAGGCCTTTTTAGCAACTTCTTCAAGTGCTTCCTTCTCAATTTCTAATTCTACATTATCCATTTTAAACAATTCTTTATATTGTTTAACTAAGGCGTTTTTAGGTTCTGTTAGAATGGAAACTAAGGCCTTTTCATCTAATTTTTCTAAGGCAACTACTACCGGAACCCTGCCTACAAACTCTGGTATCATTCCATACTTCAACAAATCCTGAGACTGTACCTGTTTTAACAGTTTATCTGTTTCAATTGAGGAATTGCCAGTAAGATCTGCTCCAAAGCCTATACTTTTCTTTCCTATTCTTTTCTGGATAATTTTTTCTATACCGTCAAATGCACCTCCAAGTATGAACAAAACATTGGTGGTATCTATTTGAATAAATTCTTGGTGAGGATGCTTTCTGCCTCCCTGGGGAGGAACGTTGGCAGTGGTTCCTTCAAGTATTTTAAGAAGTGCCTGCTGAACTCCTTCTCCGCTTACATCCCTTGTAATTGAAGGGTTTTCGGAACGTCTTGAAATTTTATCAATTTCATCGATATATATAATGCCTTTTTCCGCTCTATCTACATCGAAATCTGCTGCCTGCAATAATTTTAAGAGTATATTTTCAACATCTTCCCCTACATATCCTGCTTCCGTCAAAGAAGTTGCATCGGCTATGGCAAAGGGAACATTAAGCAACTTTGCTAAAGTTTGTGCCAAGTATGTTTTACCACTTCCTGTAGGCCCCAATAAAAGTATATTACTTTTTTGAATATCTACTCCATCATCTTTTACCTTATAGTTAATTCTTTTATAATGATTGTAAACAGCTACAGCTAAAGCTTTTTTTGCATTGTCCTGCTGTATTACGTATTCATCTAATTTTTCCTTTATTTCCATGGGTTTTGGAAGTTCGGTAAAATCATATTCTTCAAACAACTCTATATCTTCGTCCACAATGTTATAACAAAGTTCAATACATTCATCACATATATATACATCTGGACCAGCTATGAGTCTTCTTACCTGTTCCTGGGATTTTCCACAAAACGAGCATTTGATCTGTTTCTCATTTGCTTTGCTCATTAAAACACTCCTTATTTTCTTTTGGCTATAATGTCATCTATTATGCCGTAAATTTTTGCTTCTTCTGCAGTCATAAAATTATCTCTGTCTGTATCCTGTTCAACCTTAGCCAAGGGCTGACCGGTTTTTTCGCTGATTATCTTGTTTAAAGTATCTTTGATCTTTACAATTCTATCAGCATGTATTTTTATATCTGACGCCTGACCTCTCATTCCTCCTAAAGGCTGATGGATCATTATTTCGGAATTTGGAAGAGCAAATCTCTTTCCTTTGGTTCCCGATAAGAGTAAGAAGGCACCCATGCTCGCTGCCATTCCTATACATATTGTTGAAACATCAGGTTTAATATACTGCATAGTATCATAAATTGCCATTCCTGCAGTAATTGAGCCGCCTGGTGAATTTATATAGAACTGTATGTCTTTATCAGGATCTTCTGATTCTAAAAACAACATCTGGGCAACTATTAAGCTGGCGGTAACATCATTAATTTCGCTACTTAATATAATTATTCGATCTTTTAAAAGTCTTGAATATATATCATAAGATCTTTCGCCCCTACCTGTTTGCTCAATAACATAAGGTACTAGATTCAT
>JAAYRW010000074.1 GCA_012518555.1 Tissierellia bacterium | reverse complement strand
GGATTTTAGATGAGGCTATTAAAAGAGGCTACAATGTTGAATGTTATTACAGACCCCTTAGTCCCAAAAAACCACAACATATATATTTACCTGAAAAGAAAATTATTATAGTAACTACAGAAAACCATATAAACATAAATTACCAAGAAGTATTTAATCTACATAGTTTAATGGAAACTGAAAAAATAAAGATGCGAATTTCCGAAATTGAAAATAATCTTCATCTTTATAACTTATTAACAAAAAATGCTTTAGAAAAACTTTCATCAACAAAGAAAATGCATGATCTATTAGAAGATTTCTACGTTAATAGCATGAATTTTGACGGTGTAAATGAAATCTTCGATAATATAATTAAACTCTATTAGGTTAATAAGGAAAGAAATATAGAAAAGTACAGCCTCCTCTGTTTGTTACAGAAGAAGGCTGTACTTTTCTATATTTTACAATACTTTCTCCAAATATTGTCCCGTATAGGACTTTTTAACTTTTGCAATTTCTTCGGGAGTTCCTTCTGCTACTATAGTTCCTCCTCCGTCTCCACCTTCGGGACCTAAATCTATAATGTAATCTGCCGTCTTAATAACGTCTAAATTATGTTCGATAACTACTACTGAGTTACCTGCTTCCACCAATCGGTTCAAAACGTCAACAAGCATATGAATATCAGCTATGTGGAGGCCAGTAGTAGGTTCATCTAAGACATAGATTGTCTTCCCTGTTCCTCTCTTGCTTAGTTCAAAGGCTAATTTAACACGCTGGGCCTCTCCTCCCGACAGTTCAGGAGATGGTTGACCTAATCTAAGATATCCTAATCCTACATCTTTCAATGTTTTAATCTTATTGTGGATTTTAGGAATGTTTTCAAAAAATTCCAAAGCTTCATCTATAGTCATATCTAGTACATCGGCAATATTTTTGCCCTTGTATTTTACTTCCAATGTTTCTCTATTGTATCTCTTTCCCTTACATATGTCACAAGGAACATAGACATCTGGTAGAAAGTGCATTTCAATTTTTAAAATTCCGTCTCCCCGACAAGCTTCACACCTGCCACCTTTTACATTGAAACTAAACCTTCCTTTTTTATAGCCTCTTTCCTTAGCTTCTAAAGTCATTGCATAAAGGTCTCTAATATGATCGAATACCCCTGTATAAGTAGCCGGGTTTGACCTAGGTGTTCTTCCTATGGGAGATTGGTCGATAGTAATGATTTTATCAACATTTTCAACACCTAACATTTCATCGTACTTTCCTGGACGGTTAGTATTTCTGAATAGTTTTTGATGAAGGCCTTTAGATAGTATTTCATTAATCAAGGAACTTTTCCCTGAACCGGAAACACCTGTTACACAGCACATTACTCCTAAGGGTATTTTAACGTCTATGTTTTTAAGGTTGTTTTCTTTGGCCCCTTTAATTTCAATATATTTCTCAGCTTTCCTTCTCACTTGGGGAACTTCTATTTTTTTCTTACCACTTAAATATTGTCCCGTAATTGAATTTTCAATCTTTTTAATTTCATCTATAGTACCAAATCCTACTACTTCCCCACCATGAATTCCAGCACCGGGACCTATATCTAAAATATAATCTGCATTTTCCATAGTTTCTTCATCATGTTCTACTACGATAACCGTATTGCCTAAATCTGTAAGATTTCGTAAGGTTTTAATAAGCATGGAATTATCCCGCTGATGGAGACCTATACTAGGCTCGTCTAAAACATAGAGGACTCCTACAAGACTGGAACCAATTTGGGTAGCCAATCTAATACGCTGAGATTCTCCTCCTGACAAGGTGCCTGCATTTCTTTCTAAAGTAAGATAATTAAGTCCCACATCTGATAAAAATTGAAGTCTCGAATAAATTTCCTTTATTATCTGTCCTCCAATTACTTTATTAAGAGGGCTTAATTCTAAATTATCAAAAAATTCAAGGCTTTTTACTACAGAAAGCTGACTCACTTCATAAATATTTTTATTGTCTATTTTTACAGCAAGGCTTATAGGGTTTAACCTTGCTCCGCCACAATCAGGACAAGGACTTTCATACATATAATCTTCTATCCATTCTCTCATTTCAGGAGATTTTGTTTCCTTATACCTTCTTTGTAAATTATTTACTACTCCTTCAAATTCCCTTACATACTCTCTAGGTCCTTGAAACTTACTTACAAAGTTAATCTTTAATTCCCTGCCGTTAGTTCCATAAAGAATTTCTTGGATGAATTCATCAGGAGCCTCAGACAAGGGTTTGGAAATATCAAAACCATGGTATTTGGCTATACCGGCAAACATTTGATAATAGTAGCCACCCTCTTCGGCTCCAAAGGGAACTATTGCTCTTTCTCCTATTATTTTTGAATAATCAGGAATTACTAAATCTATATCTATTTCTCTTTTAACTCCTATACCGTTACATGTTTTGCAAGCACCGATAGGGTTGTTAAATGAAAACATCCTGGGGGAAATTTCTCCAAAACCTATGTTGCAATCTGTACATGCAAACTTAGTGCTCATTAAAAGTTCTTCTTGACCCATTACATCAATAAGCACCATGCCTTCTGATAATTCCAAGGCAGTTTCTACTGAATCGGCCAGTCTTTTTTGTATTCCGTCCTTAACTATAAGTCGGTCTATTACTACTGCAATACTATGTTTTTTGTTTTTATCTAGTTCTATTTCTTCTTCTAAGTCATATAGTTCTCCGTTAACTCTTACCCTTACATAACCATCTTTTTTTATATTTTCCAATAACCTTTTGTGGGTTCCTTTAGCAGCTCTAACCATTGGTGCTAATATCTGAATTCTTGTTCTTTCCTCGTATTCTAGAACTTTATCCGTTATTTGGTCCACAGTCTGAGTAGATATAGGTTTCCCACACTTAGGGCAGTGAGGTAGGCCTACTCGTGCAAACAAGAGCCTGTAGTAATCATAAATTTCCGTAATTGTCCCTACTGTAGAACGAGGATTTTTATTTGTTGATTTTTGGTCTATAGATATTGCCGGAGACAATCCCTCTATTAATTCTACATTAGGCTTATCCATCTGTCCTAAAAACATCCTTGCATAAGAAGATAAGCTTTCTACATAACGTCTTTGGCCTTCTGCATAAATGGTATCAAAAGCAAGGGATGTTTTTCCGGAACCGCTAACTCCCGTAAAAACAATTAAATTGTCTCTAGGAAGTTCAACATCTATATTTTTAAGGTTGTTTTCCTTAGCTCCTTTTATAACAATTTTGTCCATTATTTTTCCTTTCGTTATCTAATCGGGGACATTCCTCCTATCCCCATACCTTTTTCAACTCTTTTATTTCATCTCTATAGTGAGCTGCTTTTTCAAATTCTAAGTTCTCGGCAGCTTTAAGCATTTCTTTTTCTAATTCTATAATATATTCTGCAACATCCATATCCTTATCTTTTACTTTATATTCAGCTTCTTCCTCTGCTGCCTTGGTTGCTTCTATTACAGCACGTATTCCCTTAGTTATTGATTTAGGGGTTATCTTGTGCTCCTTATTATACTTATCCTGAATTTCCCTTCTTCTATTAGTTTCCTTAATTGCTCTTTCCATGGAACCGGTTATATTATCAGCATACATAATAACCCTTCCATCAACATTTCGTGCTGCTCTTCCTACAGTCTGAATGAGGGATGTTTCTGAACGTAGGAATCCTTCCTTATCTGCATCTAATATTGCAACTAGAGAAACTTCTGGTAAATCTAGTCCCTCTCTTAGAAGGTTAATACCTACAAGCACATCAAACTCGCCCATACGAAGATCTCTGATTATCTCCATTCTTTCCAATGTATCTATATCTGAATGAAGATACCTTACTTTTATTCCTATACTTTTAAAATAGTCTGTTAGATCTTCTGCCATTCTCTTAGTAAGAGTAGTAACTAAAACTCTTTGATTTTTGTCTGTTGATTTCTTTATTTCGTTTGTTAAATCGTCAATTTGATTTTCAACAGGCCTTACATATATAGGCGGATCTAAAAGACCTGTAGGACGAATAATTTGTTCTACAACACTTTGGGAATGCTCTTTTTCATAAGGTCCTGGTGTTGCACTTACAAATACTGCTTGATTGATTATATTTTCAAATTCATCAAACTTTAAAGGTCTGTTATCAAGTGCTGATGGTAGTCTGAAGCCGTAATCAACCAAGGTTGTTTTTCTTGCTCTATCTCCATTGTACATACCCCTTACCTGAGGAATGGACACATGGGACTCATCAATTATCATCAGAAAATCTTTAGGGAAATAATCTAAGAGAGTAAATGGTCTCATACCTGGCTTAAGATTGTTTATATGTCGGGAATAATTTTCAATGCCGTTACAATAACCCATTTCCTTAAGCATTTCTATATCATAGTTTGTTCTTTGCTCTAATCTTTGCATTTCTAAAAGCTTATTTTCTCTTTTAAGATACTTCAGCCTTTCCTCTAATTCTAGCTCTATACTTTTCACGGCTCTATTTATATTTTCTTCAGTAGTTGCATAATGAGTTGCAGGAAATATCGAAATATGATTTCTTCTGCCTAATACTTCTCCTGTAACCGTGTTAATTTCAGTAATTCGATCTACTTCATCTCCAAAGAATTCCACTCTTACTGCATTTTCCGAAGAAGAGGCCGGAAATATTTCCACCGTATCTCCCCTTACTCTAAATGTTCCCCTCGTAAATGCAATATCATTTCTTTTGTATTGAATTTCCACAAGTTTTCTTATTATTTCATCCCTATCTTTAATCATTCCCGGTCTAAGGGAAAGAACTAAATTTTCATAGTCTACAGGGCTTCCTAAGCCATAAATACAGGAAACACTTGCTACGATTATTACGTCTTTTCTTTCAAAGAGAGCTGCCGTTGCCGAGTGTCTCAATTTATCTATTTCATCGTTAATAGAGGCATCCTTTTCTATAAATGTATCACTGCTAGGTACATAGGCCTCCGGCTGGTAGTAATCATAGTAGGATACAAAGTATTCTACTGCATTGTCAGGGAAAAACTCCTTAAATTCCGAGCATAACTGAGCGGCCAAAGTCTTGTTATGAGCCAAGACTAAGGTCGGTCTTTGTACTTTTTCAATTATATTTGCCATAGTGAATGTTTTTCCGGAACCGGTAACTCCTAAAAGTGTTTGATATTTGTAGTTTTTATGCAAGCCTTCGACAATTTTCTCAATTGCTTCCGGTTGATCACCAGTTGGTTTAAATTCGGACTTAATTTTAAACTCACTCATGCTATTCCTTCTTTCCTAAACGTATGTTCGTTTCATTATATAATTTTTGCTCTTCTAAGTCAATAAAAAAGAACCTTCTTCATATGTTGAATAGGTAGCCTTTTTAATTTACAAGGGTAAAATATAAGATTTAATATTATCCTGGCTAAGATCCAGTATTCCAAAACTTGTTTGCCCGTCTTTTGGAAATATTGTGCTTCCTGGATTGAAAAACAATATACCGTCTATTACTTCATTTTGTGCCCGATGACTATGACCGTATAAAACTACTTCTGCTTTATTTTTAATAGCATAATCTTTAAGCTTATCTATACTATACTTAACCCCATGTAAATGTCCATGGGTAATAATAAACTTTTTGCCTTCTATTTCCTCAATTAATATGGATTTCCTATCTTCCATACCATAATCGCAGTTGCCGGGAACATTTAGCACATTTTCTATTTCTAATCTTTGAGCAAATTTAGCTGCATCCTTGTAGTTATCACCACAATGAATTAATAGGTCAAACTCCCCTTGTTTTTTTATCTCTTCAATTTGTGAATTTATAATGACATTGTGACTATCACTTAATACCAAAATCTTCAATTATTGCCTCCAGTTTACTTTGTAAATTCTTCAGTGCATTAGCCCTGTGACTTATTTGATTTTTCTCTTTTTCAGTTAATTGTGCAAATGTTTTGTCTCTTCCTTCTACAACAAATAGAGGATCGTAGCCGAAACCGTTACTGCCTTTTTCTTCAAATCCTATATAGCCTTTGCAAATTCCCTCAGCAGTTAGCTTACTGCCATCTTCAAAAATGACTACTATAACCGTTTTAAAATATGCGGTCCTTTTTTCTTCCGGAACATTTTGTAGGTTTTTAAGAAGTAATTTATTGTTACCAGCATAGGTTGCTCTTTCTCCTGCATATCTGGCAGAATGTACCCCCGGTTGTCCATTTAAAGCATCTACAAAAAGTCCTGTATCATCGGCTATTACTATTCCCTTTGTGAGTTTTTGCAATTCTTTTGCTTTTTTATAGGCATTTTCTTCTAATGTTCTTCCATCTTCTACTACATCAAAATCTTCATATCCTAGATCATTTTTTGATAGGACTTCAAAAGGCATATTCTTTAAAATATCTTTTATTTCATTAATTTTATGTTTGTTACCGCTGGATAAAATTATTCTTCTCATCTTATTCTCCTATTTATAATAATGTATTATACCCTAAGTAGGTAAACTTAACAATAAAGTTCACGAGAAAGGCAAAAAGCTCCTTGGGAGCTTTTTGCCTCTATATTGTTACTCTATCTAACTCTTTTAGATCGTATCTGTTAATTATATCTATAAGTTTAATTGAATACTGGGAATCCGTTGCATATCCACATCTTCTCAAAGCCCAGGCCCCTTTCGTACTGTCATGCATTACCTCTCTGAAAGGTGCATATCTTTCTCTTAGGAGCAATAGGTCTTTGTGGTCTTGCCAACTTTCTCTCTCATTATTGTAGGCTCTGAAATAATCATCTACCCTGAAAGCAACACCGTTGTATTCTTCCCATGTGTTGGAAATTACTGAACCTTTTGTTCCTTCACCCTTTATACCGAAAAGATTGTAAGAAAATTGCCCCCTATACTTATCAACAGGTACACTTTGTCCCCATCCTGTTTCTAAAATAGCCTGTGCTACTTGCAATGCTGCTGACATACCTGTAGTTTCCTTAGTAGAAAGAGCTAATTCAGATACAAAATCCATAAATAATTCTTTTTCTATTACAGGTCTTGCTGAGTACAATACTCCCGTATAAATTGTAAATTTAACTTCTTCAGTTTTAATAGTATTTCCTCCGTAGCTGCCTTCAGCTCTTATGCTCCAAGAACCATCTTGGCCAGTAGTAGGAGTGAATGAATATTCTCTATTCTGCCCCTCGTATAGCAGCTGGGATTGTCCTGTTTCTGTATTAGTAAGTATATATTTAATACTGTCTAATTTTACATTAGTTCTTACATTTAAATTTGCTCTATCAGACAAAACCTGTCCTGGTCCAACTCCTTGTAGAAGAAGTTTTGGACTTCCTACTACATTAACTGTAACTGGACTAGAGCTGTATGTATTACCGGCAGTATCTTTAACTCTAAGGTATAAGTTTTTGCTTCCTGCTAATTCAGGTCCTGGGAACCAAGTATAAGATCCGTAACCTGCTGAATAGAGAATAGTTTCCACTCCCGTATTATTATCTACTATAATGTATTCAGTCTCAGTAACGTTAAAATTTCTTTGTGAAGTTAAGGTAACAGAACCGTCAATAGATTGTCCCTGAGAAACTCCTCCTAAGTAGAGGTATCTGTCTACATCAATATTTATATTGACATAGTCCCCTTCATAGGCATTTCCCTCTGTATCATAAGCAATAACTTTTACAGACATTCTTCCCTTGTCTTCCATTACAGGTATCATAGTAAATACTTGTTCCGGATCTACTCCCGGTGAAATATAGTAAGCTCCGTTATCGGGATTTATCATTTCATACTTAACGTAAGCCGGGGAAAAATTTAAAGAAGTACTTAATGGTACCCGGTTAGCAGTAATTAATTGTCCTTCCCTTATACCTTCTAATACTATTTGTGGGTTTATGTTAACTGTAATAGCTATAGAATCTCCTGCTAAAAATTTACCTTGAGCATCATAAAATGCTGCTACTAAAATTTTTGAGCCATTGTCTTCCATAGCTGGAACCCATTTATAAATTTTCGTTAAATCAGTTCCACCTGCTATAACAAATCCCGTCGCCTCATCTTTGTCTAAAAGAAGATACTTTATTTCAGCTGCTTCTGCAGGAACAGAGCCGGAAACACTTAAATCTATAGTTCCGCTAATAGTTTGTCCCTCTTTTACAGATGAAATTTCTAGGTCAAAAAACTTCGTAACTTCTGATTCTTCCGACGAATTTACATAAACTGTCCTTCTATCGCCATCCCAGTCTATTCCAACACCTAAAGCGTTACTAACAGCTCTTATAGGAAGGAAAGTACGGTCTTCATATATTTGAGGGGCTACATCTAAAATATTATAATTTGTTTCATTACTATTTGTATATTCAATTAAGTTACTGTCTATTCTCATAACTATGTGAGTATCTTCCTTGGATATATGTACAGCTCTATTATCATTATCCCATTCTACAATGGAATCTAATTCTTCAGCTATCAATCTTACAGGAACTAAGGTTCTGTCCTTACTGATGAAAGGATCCACATCAGATGTAACTTTCTTCCCGTCAATAACAATTTTAATTGTACTATCAGCATACACTTCATAAAGCTCTGGCAAGTATTGCTGAACCAAGACACCTATCAATAACAAGATTGAAATAAAAATAGGCCATTTAAAATGCTTTATCTTCATAGTTCACCTCTTTATTTCTTTTTTTTACATTATACCATAGTTACATACACTATAAACATTAATATTAGATTACAAATTCCATAAATAAAAACTTTGTCTATCTAAACAATAATTAGCTATATTGAGTAGTATATATAACTATTTTCTAAGAAGCTACTTCTAAGGAAGACACCTCTATCCATAATTTTAAGACGTCAGAAAGAACCAGTTTATTAACAGTCAGTTGATAATCCACATTATTGAACCTTAATATTCTTTTATCCACAACTTGTACAAGGATGTCTGGATCAAGTTCTTTAACTCCTTTACCTAAAGAAGAACTATATTTTTCTTTAATAGTTTTTTCTATTTCTATACTGTCCATTTGATCTATTTGTTCACTACTTAAATTAATATATTCTAATATGACTAGAACATCTTTAAGTACTATATTGGCATTATTTATTGATTTTTCCAACTTCTCAAGTTTTTCTTCCTTATCAACTATAGTATTTTCCAAGTATGCAATTTTTTCATAAAACTTGTCTAACCTATAGCTTACTAATATACTTATAGAAAGAGAACCGATTATAGTCCCCCATAACAAACCCGTTATAAATGAAATAAAAAACTTGTATCCTCTACCTTTGTTTTTCTTGATTTTTCTTTTCATTATTTTCCCCATATTGTACTGCACCTTTGAAGAAGGCTTATAAATTCATACCCTAAGTTTGCACCTGTTAAAGAAACTAAAATGTAAAATACTTGTTTTATAAGGGTTCTGAATTCACCTTCAAATAAACCTTTATCGATCATTGCAAATGACGTAAAAGTACCTCCTAAGGAGGCTGCAATAGCCCAAATTTTAATGGTATTAGCAACATCAATCATGACTTTATAAGGAGGTTTGTTAATTACTAGGGCTCCTAATCCCGAAAACAAACTTGCTCCTATAACTACTCCAAAGGATATGAAAAAATTTTGAACTATACTTGAATAAAAAGAAGACATCTTATCACCATACTTTATATCTTTTTATAAAGTATGAATGACAAAATGTCTTTATGAATAAATTACAATAATTACCTTTCCTTTATATATCCTAATCTATATGCTTTCAAAAGCATTTCTAAATCTTTTATCTGAGTTTTCATTAATTCTCCCTCATCAGTATCTTTAACCCTCTTTCTTACAAGTTCCTTTTCCAGTACCATAGTTGTAGAATGTATATCTTTTTCTTCCTCTATAGCCTTTTGTGTAGATTCGAAAGGATCATGAGATACTAACAATAAACCGTAGGAATTATATATTAAGGTATATCCTGCAATACCGGTAGTTCTCTGGTAGGCCCTGGAAAACCCTCCGTCTATTACAATAAGTTTTCCATTTGCTTTAATAGGGCTTTCTCCGCTTTTACTTTTAACAGGTACATGACCGTTAATAATGTGGGAGCATTCAGGATCTAAGTTAAATTCTTTTAAAATTCTTCGACACATTTCTTCACTATCTTCCAATTTAAAATAGTAATTTTTATTTTCAATGTGAGTTTCCTTATCGTCAATAAAGTATCTTTCGAAAGTTGTCATTTTATCTTTGCCGAAAAGTGGAGAATCAGGTCCTGTCCATAAGTACCAGGTTATATCCATACCATATTGTTTTGCCTCAGGATTGTCTTTATGAAAATATCCTTCCCTTACTAAAGTTTCCAGTCTATCAAAAAATGCTTTACCCCTATAAGATTTTCCTGAAGAACCTATTCTAACTTCTTTAAAGCTACCGTCTTCATTTACAGGTATACATCCATGGTATAGAAGATTTGAGTTAAACTTTAAATACATACTGCCTTTAGCCAACAAAAATCTTATATGTTCTTGAAGTTTCTCACTGTTTAAAAAAGAAGATTTTAATTTTTCAACTAATTCCTTTTCTTCTGCAGACAATTGGTATGGGTTTGCCGGATCAATGGTGGGAAAGTTGTTGTCATTTAACTTATAGATTTTACCGCCTAAATTAATAGTTCCTTCTTCGTAATTAATTTTATCTAATAAAAGTCTGTCCTCCATTTTAAAATGAGGCCTTCTCTTAATTACTTCACCTTCTAATTTAAATTGTATTATGGAAATTGCTTTATGCATTTTAGCTATAAGTTCTAAATCCTTATCAGAATAAACTATGTCACTTTCTACCCTAGGAGTAAATTCCAAACATTCATCATTACCGTAGTAATCTAAAGCAAAAGTTGCTAAAGGAAGTATATTTATGCCGTAGCCATCTTCTAAAGTATCTAAATTTGCATATCTGGCGCATATTCGAATTACCGTTGCAATACAAGCTTGGCTACCAGCAGCAGCCCCCATCCAAAGTATATCGTGATTACCCCACTGAATATCTACTGTATGATAATTTAATAATGTTTCCATAACTTTATCTGCTCCAGGTCCTCTATCATAAATATCACCTACAATGTGGAGTCTATCAATTACTAATCTTTGAATAAGTTTTGCCATTGCAATTATAAATTCATCAGCTCTGCCTATTCTGATTATAGTATTAATTATTTCACTGTAATATTCTTCCTTGTCCTCCTCAGGGCCCTTGTGCATAAGTTCTTCAATAATGTAGGCGAATTCCGGTGGCAAAGCCTTCCTTACCTTCATCCTTGTATATTTAAAAGCTGCCTTCCTACTAATTACGACTAATCTGTAAACAGTAATTCTATACCATTCTTCCATATTTTCTTCTGATTTATGGATTATCTCTAATTTTTGCTCTGGATAATATATTAATGTAGCAAGGGTCTTTATTTCCCTCTCGCTTAGTATATCGCCGTAGACTTCATTTATTTTTCGTTTAATATTTCCTGAGCCGTTTCTTAGTACGTGGTTAAAAGATTCGTACTCACCATGTATATCCGACATGAAATGTTCAGTTCCCTTAGGAAGGTTTAATATGGCCTGTAAATTTATGATTTCAGTACAAGCTGAAGCTATAGTTGGATATTGTTTTGACAAAAGTTTTAAATATCTCAAGTCTTCTTCTAATATTTCACCAGCATTTGAATAAGTCATACTATCTTCCCCCTTTTAAATATATCCTATATACATTCTATACTACAATTCACTTAAATACCATTATTATTTATAACTTCCCTACTTCATTAACTCTTTTTACTTTATGGAGCGTTTTGTTGAACTTATGACCAATTAAATACGAAAAACCGGAGGTATGTACCTCCGGTTTTTTGGGGAATATTATTTAAAATTCCTTGTAAGCTTGTTTTTTTGCTCCACATACAGGACAGAAATCTGGTGCATTATCTAATACTGTATGGCCGCAAACAGGACAGATTAAAACAGATTTTAATTCTAAATCTTTTCCTTCTTTAACTGAGTCCTGAGCTTGTTGGAATAATTCAGCATGAATTTTTTCTGCTTCTAAGGCAAAATGAAATGATCTTTCAGCTCCCTTTTCTTCTTGGAATATAGCTGTTTTTAAGTATACAGGATACATTTGCTCTATTTCGTGCAATTCTCCGTTAATAGCCCCTTGTAAATTGTCAACTGTGTTTGACATACCAAAAACAGCACCTGCAGTTACTGTAAAGTCATCTGCATTTCCTCCAATTTCCTTAAAATGATTATTTGCATGAACTTGTTCTGCATAGGCTATGGCTACGAATAATTTAGCTACATTTGGAAATCCCTCCCTTTTAGCTACCTCACTCCACTGTAAGTACCTCATATGAGCCATACTTTCTCCACCATATGCTGAATGTAAGAAATCATTAGTCATTGCATTTTTAACAGTCATAGTTCCCTCCAAAAATTTATTTTTTAACTACCTACTAATATACCCAGAATTTATCACTTTTAACTAAATTTTATGAAAAAATTCTTAATTTATTTTCATTCTTCAATATTCTATAGGTAAATGTTTTCCCTGATATAGCTATCTTATATTAACCATTCTCCAAGTAATGAGCCCATTAATGCTACAGCCGTTTTAGCCGTTGAATTACAATTATCGATTATAGGATTAACCTCTACAAATTCTGCACTTACTACCTTCTGAGATAAGGCAACCATCTCTAAAGCTAAATGACTTTCTCTGTAAGTAAGTCCTCCGGGAACCCTCGTACCTGTACCTGGGGCATAAGCAGGATCTAAACTATCTAAGTCAAAACTAACATGAATGCCATCTGTCCCATCTCCAGCAATTTCTATAGCTTTTTCGATAACCTGTGTCATTCCATACCTATCAATTTCATGCATAGTAAATACTGTTATACCTAATTCTTTTAATACTTTTCTTTCTCCAGCATCTAAATCTCTACATCCTATATAGACTAATTTGTCTGGCTGTAACTTGTTATAAGAACCACCTATGGAGGTAAGTCGTTCATGGCCAAATCCTAAACTTACAGCAGCAGGCATTCCATGGATATTTCCTGAGGGGGAAGTTTCTTCCGTATTAATATCTCCATGTGCATCAAACCAAATTACACCTAAGTTTTTCTTATGCTGTGTAACACCAGCAATAGTTCCGATGGCAATACTATGATCCCCTCCAAGAACTAAAGGAAATCTACCCTCTGCCATTACCTTTGATACTTTATTGCATAACTCTGTATTAACTCTAGTAATTTCATCCAAAAATTTTAATTTAACACCATCAGTTAAGGGACTAATTGGCTTATTCGCTAAAATATCACCTTCATCTTTTACATTATAGCCGATATTAGTAAGTCGTTCCGTAACACCTGCATACCTTATGGCAGAAGGACCAAGACTTACTCCCGGAGTTCCTGCTCCAAGATCTATGGCTACTCCAATTATGGAAATATTAGGATTAATAGACGGTTTCATATTCATCCTCCTTGTATTTTTTTACATATTATTTATAATTATTCTACTACTAAATTAATAGATAGTCAAGAACTAAGACAGGGCTTTATTAAATTATTATTCTTAAATTGACTTATGTTTAATAGAATAATAATATTAATATATCTTTTACAATTTGGGGGTTATTATGAGTAGTATAAAAATAATTATTAAGAATCCTGAAAGAATTGATGTTTTAGTTAATAAAAAAAGAAGTCTTCCTGCCAACTATATACCTACTGATTTAGTAAATATTGAAGTGTTACATAAAGTGGAAAAAGCTGAATCTAAAATGCTTAGAAAAGAAGCTGCTGCCGCATTGACAGAATTATTTGTAGTTGCCAAGTTAGGTGGTTTTGAATTCTGGGCTATTTCAGGTTTTAGGTCTTACGATAGGCAGCTTTATTTATTTAAGGAATATGCAAAAAAACACGGTGAAGAAAAGGCTAACAGATTCAGTGCAAGACCGGGACAAAGCGAACACCAAACAGGCCTTACCATGGATGTTTCTATTCCAAGTTTAGATTATAAACTAGTTGAAAAATTAGGAGAAACTCCTGAAGGAAAGTGGCTTGCATACAATGCTCATATATATGGATTTATTATTAGGTACCCTAAAGGAACAGAACATATAACCGGCTACCAATATGAGCCCTGGCATATTAGATATCTTGGAAAGAATTTAGCAAGGAAAGTTTTTGAAAGCAAATTAACTTACGATGAATATTACAGCCGCTTTTTTGGCGTTTAACTGCATAATTTTCGGCGCATAATCGCCTTTTTTAGCTATAGTATTAAATTCAAACCTTTTTGGATGTCCTGTATATTGGCACGGTAATTGCACATATTCTTATAGTACTTAACTTTAGACAAATATAGAACAGGAGGACATCATGCGAAAAGGAAATCCATACGGAACACATAGAGTAATCGAGCCAAAGGGTGTACTAGCTCAACCGGCATTAAAAATTGATAACAATATGGATATATATACTAACGAAATTCTTATTGATGTAAAAACTTTAAATATTGATTCAGCAAGTTTTACCCAAATAAGGCAACAAGCAGAGGGAAAGGAAGAAAAAATTAAAGAAATAATGATGGGTATAGTTGAAGAAAGGGGTAAACACCATAATCCTGTAACCGGATCCGGGGGTATGCTTATAGGTATTGTAAAAAAAATAGGCCCTGATTTAAAAGGCAAAATCGATTTAAAAGAAGGTGACAAAATTGCTACATTAGTATCGTTGTCTTTAACTCCATTACGTATAGATGAAATATTGGAAATAAGAAAAGATATTGACCAAGTTGATATAAAAGGAAGGGCAATATTATTTGAAAGTGGAATATACGCAAAACTACCTAGCGATATACCGGAAAATCTTGCCCTTTCAGTACTTGATGTAGCAGGAGCACCGGCTCAAACTAAAAAATTAGTTAAAGAAGGTCAAACAGTTTTAATCCTTGGAGCAGCAGGCAAATCAGGGATTCTCTGTTTATATGAAGCCAGAAAGGCAGCTGGACCATCAGGAAAAGTAATCTGCTTAGATTATAGTGAAAAATCTTTAGAAAGTGTTAAAAAATTAAACTTAGCAGATGGTTATATTGTTGCAGATGCTACAAACAGTCTTGAAGTTGCTGACAAGGTATCAGAACTAACAGACGGAAAACTTTGCGATATAGTTATCGTAAATGTAAATATTCAAAACTGTGAAATGGCAGCAATTTTATCAACTAAAGAAGGTGGAACAGTTTACTTCTTTAGCATGGCTACAAACTTTTCTAACGCTTCTTTAGGAGCTGAGGGAATATATAAAGATGTAAATATGATTATTGGAAATGGATATACAAAAGGTCACGCTGAAATCGCCTTGCAAATATTAAGAGAAAGCGAAGAAATAAGAGAATTGTATACTAAACTATACGCATAAAAAGGAAGAAGGGTAGTTATTTTAACTATCTCTTCTTTTCTCAGAAAAGTAGTCTGGTTGAAACCAGACTGTTTTTCTGAGCTATTTATTGTCCAACAGCCCCTTTAGTATTTCATATTATTTAAATTCCCATTTCTTTTCTTTTTTTCATAATATGGTCTTCTAATCCTTTAGCTGCTTCAACTGGATCATCTCCCACTGCAACTTTTCCCCCCGTTAAACTTTCCACATCTTCTGTAAGAAGTTTAACTAGGTTAGGTGCTCCCGTTATAAAGGGAGTTGGTGATAAGTGGGTGTAGGCACCGTAGGCAACGGCAAATAAACCGTCAATAGTCGCTTTTTGCTCCATCCACTCAGGAGCAGTTATCCCAATAGGTAAATCGGATATATCAGCATCTAAATGATCGGCTAAGGCAGTTACTAACATTGAAATTCTACCAGTGTCCGTACAAGTTCCAAAACTTAGTACCGGAGGAATTCCCAATGATTTACATACTGACTTCAATCCTTCCCCTGCCATTTCGATTGCATCTAAGTTACAAAGTCCCGCTACTTCTAAACCATGATTACCACATCCTGCCGAAACAACTAGTATATCTTTTTTAATTAATTCTTTCGTAATATTAACTGTATTCCAATCGTGAGGACCGTTTCTCAAAGTTGCACAGTTTACTAATGCAACAACTCCTTTAATTTTTCCTTTTACTATTACATCTATTAAAACACCCAAGTCATTATTTATTGCTTTTAAAACAGCTTCCGTTGAGAAACCGGCAATGGCTTTTGTTTTTTGCTTAGGTACTATAGGCTTAATTTTCCCATGTCTTTTCTTAAAGTTTTCAATAGCTATATTAATACATTCTTCAGCCATAGTATCAGCCTGAGCTGGATAGTAAGGCATTTGGTGTTCTGTTCCCGGAACTCCAATAATCGTACTTACACTTATTAATGCTACTTGGTATTTTTCTGCATATTGGTCTATTGCCGGCGGTGAACAGTTTTCTTCCATTACTAATGCATCAACTGTTCCCGTAGCAAGGAAAGGTTCAATGGCAAGCCAATTACCCATCAACCCTACAAATACATCGTCGGTTTCAAACCTTTGAAGCATTTCCTGTCCCGTTTCAATTGAACCGACAATACGTATTCCTTTAGCCCCAGCCTTTCTTGCCCTTTCCTGATATTCCTGTTTTTTTGCCTTTTGTAAAGTTGCAACTCCAATCCAAGGTTGATGTCCATTAAAGGCAATATTTACGTAGTCCGGATCCATAATACCTAAGTCTACTTCAACTTCGTGAGGCATGGGAGTTCCAAACAATATATCTTGAGTCATTTCCAGACCTATTTGTGCAGTATAAATAGTTGATAATCCTAAACGAAGTGCTTTTTTAGCCAAGGATAGATAATCACCGTCCACATTAGTCAAACAACTGGCAATTGAGTTTTCAACTTCATGTTGTACTCCTGTTGGATAAATATTTAAATCTCTCCAAACTTTCTTTCTCTTTTTAGGAGCAAATGCTTCAACCATTACACTTTCCTCATCAGGAGAAATTTTCATTTCTTTATTAAGCAGCTCTGCTAACTGAATTGCCATTTGATTAACATCCTGATTAGTATTTATCCCTGTTTTTTCACACATCCACTTTAACTTATCCCTATCCGTTATTTTAAAAGGTGTTTTTCCTTCTGCCGTTGCTTTTAAAGTTCTAAAAGCCTCAAAAGCATGATGACCATATGTAGCTGCTCCCATTATGTTGCGCATTAATAAATTACGCATTGCCATTGCATCAGGCCCGATACCACAGACCCCTTTAGTAGCACCCGTTTTTTCACTTATCCTGCAAGGCCCATGAGTACAAAGCTGACAACTTAAACCTTGCAAGCAAAATTTACATCGTATCTTTTCCTGTTCCGACCATCTTGAGAAAACACTGGAAAGACCATCGTCCCTTATTCTTTTTAGCATTTCTTCAACAGAATCGTGGTAACTTACCCGCCCTTCCATTCTTTCTAATACTGTTTCTGACATATTACCCTCCATAAT
>JAAYRW010000073.1 GCA_012518555.1 Tissierellia bacterium | reverse complement strand
TGGAGGCATGGATTTTAATTACAACGGTGCAATAACGGAAGAAGAGTATGCCCAAGCAATAGTTAAGGGTACAAATAAGGCGGGAAATGCCGCATTTACTGGTGATGGAGCTCAGGACTATGTATTTTTAGACACATTACCTGCCATTAAGGAGGTAAATGGACTTGCTGTTCCTACAATTAAACCTTGGGAAAACGATAAAGTTATCGAAAAAATTAGAATGATTGAAAAAATAAATGCTATGGCATTTGCTATGGATATCGATTCTGCAGGACTTATAAATTTAGCCCTTGCAGGGAAACCTGTATCTTCTAAAAGTGTTGAGGAACTAAGGGAAGTAAGCCAAGCAACGAAAATCCCTTTCATTGTTAAGGGTGTAATGACAGTCAAAGGAGCTAAAAAGGCATTGGAAGCAGGGGCTTACGGAATTGTAGTATCGTCCCATGGCGGAAGGGTTTTAGCTGACGCACCAGCAACTTGTGCAATGCTTCCTGAAATTAAAGAAGCTGTTGGGGATAAAATAAAGATTTTCGTAGATGGCGGAATTCGTTCAGGAGCAGATGTGTTTAAAGCAATTGCCTTAGGGGCAGATGCAGTATTAATAGGTAGGCCTTATGTAATTGCAGCTTTTGGGGGCGGTGCAGAAGGAGTAGAACTTTACACTGAAAAGATAGGATCTGAGTTACGAGAAACAATGATTATGACTGGATGTAAAGAAATAAGTGATATTACAAGAGATAAAATTATTTTATAAAGCTAGTGCAGAACTAGTAAAAGCTAGCTAATCTTATACGGGGGATAACCGTCCCTATTGGAGTCCCTCTGAATCCGGATCTCCCTCTGGATTAAAGGGAAAAAGTAAGCGAAAGAAGGTTATCTATTTTCTTTCGCTTACTTTTTTATATTCAAATTTTTCATAAGTATCATCCTTTTAATGTTCTTCCTGTCCTTTTAATGTTCTTCCTGTTTTAATCCTCTTTCATGAAGCTCACAATCTCTTTGGCTGCATTTGCCGTCAATATTATATATACAAGTAATTGTGCCACATTTGCTAAATCTCATTTTTGCAACTATTTCCCTGATATCTTTCATTGGCATGCTCATAAGTTGACCTCCTGTTTTTTCTGATGATTTATTATACCACTGTAAATGCAATTTGTAAAGTAAAAGTTTCAAAAACATATAGCAAAACTTGTAAATTACCTATTTTAAAAGACGATTATGCAAGTTGGGTTTGACAAAAATTCAACAATGCTGACATTTCAATATATTTCCTTCGAAGAAATAAAATTTATAATTTTAACAAAAATGCAAGTTGTATATGAAAAATTATCATTTTTGGAAGAATAGATAATATCCACAATATACAAAAGAATCTATAAAAATCTAAAAAGTACAAGTACTAAATTTTTAAAAAAATAATGCTTGACAAGATTATGTTCTTATGTGTATAATCTCAATATGTTTAAAAAATGAATTGTAAAAACTTTGACGGAGACAAAAATATTCATAAGTAACTCCAGAGAGCCGATGGGTGGTGGGAATCGGCGTTACGGAATATAATGATCACTCCTGAGTTTCTGAGTCGAACTAAGTAGACGAGGACGTATTTCTGCGTTATAAGAATAGAGTTCAAAAGACTATAATGTTTTTTTGACTTGAATGAGGCGATTTTTTTATATCGTAAATTAGGGTGGTACCACGAAAGACCTTTCGTCCCTATATACAACTATATGTATATAGGAACGAGAGGTTTTTTTATGCTCTTTATGACCTAACCCGGTTTTTCAGAGTCTTTTTTCTGAAAAACGGTAGGTAGGTCAAACGCATAAGATTCTCAATTTATATGAGCGATAGCGAATAAATAAATTGATGAATTTACATGCGAACCCCAATTACATTTAATATAATAAGGAGGAAGAAATGAAAAGTAATTCAGTAACAAAAGGTGTTCAACAAGCACCCCATCGATCACTATTTAATGCTTTAGGTTATACAGCAGAAGAACTAAATAAACCCCTAGTAGGAATAGTAAGTTCCTATAATGAAATTGTTCCAGGTCACATGAATTTAGACAAAATTGTTGATGCTGTAAGAATAGGAGTAGCTATGGCAGGAGGTACCCCCGTAGTGTTTCCGGCAATTGCCGTATGCGATGGTATTGCAATGGGACATACTGGAATGAAATATTCATTAGCTACTAGAGAGCTTATTGCAGATTCTACTGAAGCAATGGCATTGGCTCATCAGTTTGATGCCTTAGTTATGGTTCCAAATTGTGATAAGAATGTTCCCGGTTTATTAATGGCTGCTGCAAGGGTAAATGTACCTACAATATTTGTAAGTGGAGGTCCTATGCTGGCAGGTAAAATGAAGGGTAAAAGAACTTGCTTGTCTGATATGTTTGAAGCAGTTGGTGCCTACAATGCAGGAAAACTTTCGGCGGAAGAACTTGAAGCATATGAAAATAAGGCATGTCCTACATGTGGATCTTGTTCGGGAATGTATACTGCTAACAGTATGAATTGTTTGACGGAAGCCCTTGGTATGGGATTGAAAGGAAATGGTACAATTCCTGCAGTTTATTCAGAAAGAATTAAACTAGCCAAACATGCAGGTATGAAAGTATTGGAGTTATTTGAAAAGGACATAAAACCAAAAGATATAATGACAGAAGATGCATTTCTAAATGCATTGGCAGTAGATATGGCTTTAGGCTGTAGTACTAACAGTATGCTTCACTTGCCTGCTATAGCTCATGAGGCGGGAGTAGAATTAAACTTAGACCTTGCCAATGAAATAAGTGCCAAAACGCCAAACTTATGTCATCTTGCACCTGCAGGTAATACATTTATGGAAGACTTAGATGATGCAGGAGGGGTATATGCAGTAATGAACGAATTAGCTAAAAGGGATTTGCTGAATTTAGACTTACTTACATGTTCAGGATTAACAGTTGGGGAGAATATAGAGGGGTGTGTAAATACCAATCCTGAAATAATTAGACCTATAGATAATCCCTATAGTGAAACTGGAGGAATAGCAGTATTAAAAGGAAATTTAGCTCCAGACACTTGTGTAGTTAAGCGTTCAGCTGTTGCACCTGAAATGATGGTTCATGAAGGACCTGCAAGGGTTTTTGATTGTGAAGAAGATGCCATAAAAGCAATTAATGATGGAAAAATAGTAGCAGGAGACGTTGTGGTAATTCGCTACGAAGGTCCAAAGGGAGGCCCCGGCATGAGAGAGATGCTTAATCCTACATCAGCAATTATGGGAAGAGGGTTAGGAGAAAGTGTTGCCTTAATAACTGATGGTCGTTTCTCCGGCGCTACTAGGGGAGCATCAATAGGACATGTATCTCCAGAAGCAGCAGTAGGAGGAAACATTGCATTAGTTGAAGAGGGAGATTTAATAAAAATAGATATTAATGCAAACACAATAGATTTTGTAGTATCAGATGAAGAGTTGGAAAGAAGAAGAGCAAACTGGAAACCGAGACAGCCAGAAATAACTTCGGGATACTTAGCAAGATATGCAGAATTAGTAACATCAGGAAATAGAGGAGCAGTACTAGAAGTTCCTAAAAACAATTAATTAAGGGAGAAGAATAAAATGAAATTTTTAGAAAAACTAAGTGGCTTAGCCGGAAAATATATGGCAGGAATAGTACTTGTTATAGCAGCAATATCACTTTTTGTACCAACGACATTCTCGTGGATAAAAACATCCTATATTAATCCTTTGTTGATGGTAGTAATGTTTGGAATGGGGTTAACCCTTAAATTTGAAGATTTTAAACTTATACTAAGTAGACCTAAGGATGTAGTTTTAGGATTTTGTACTCAATTTATATTGATGCCGTTGATAGCATTTCTTTTAGTAAAGGTGTTTAGATTACCACCGGAATTAGCTGTAGGTGTAATTTTAGTAGGAACGTGTCCTGGAGGAACATCTTCAAATGTTATGACCTTTTTAGCAAAGGGAGATATAGCCCTTTCAGTTACAATGACTAGCTTCTCAACAATATTTGCTCCAATATTGACACCTTTTTTGACTAAATTATTAATAGGGGCAACAGTAGAAGTAGATGTTGTCAGTATGTTCATATCAATAATACAAGTCGTTATACTGCCTATAGGTTTAGGTTTTGTTATAAATAGATTCTTTGGAAAAACAACTGAAAAGTTTATTAAAGTATTACCCTTAGTTTCTGTTGTTGCAATAGTAGCCATTGTTGCTTCAGTTGTTTCTGCCAACTCGGCAAGAATTATGACAAGTGGACTTTTAATAATTGCTGTTGTAGTATTGCATAATATTTTTGGGTATGCAACAGGTTATATTGCAAGTAAAGCTTTTGGCATGAGTTTAGCTAAGAGAAAAGCTGTATCTATTGAAGTAGGAATGCAAAATTCCGGCTTAGCAACATCACTTGCAGCCACGGCATTTGCTCAATACCCATTAGCAACGATTCCTGGGGCAGTATTTAGTGTATGGCACAATATATC
>JAAYRW010000008.1 GCA_012518555.1 Tissierellia bacterium | reverse complement strand
CTACTGAATGGTATGAGGTCATACCAGCATCGGTAGCAGCTGCTGCTTGTGCAAGGTCTACATTATCTGGAACTTTTACTAACATTTCTTGAGGAGCTGTTGTGTAGTTTGCATATCCACCGTCACGACCATAACCTGGCCCAGCATCGTCTTCAGTGTACATAGGACATACTGCTACACGATCGCCAACTTTCCAGTCTTCAACACCAGGTCCAACTTCGGTAATTACCCCAGAGACCTCGTGACCCATAATAACTGGAACTTTCTTAATAATATTGCCAACCCAACCTGGGTCATCTAAGGCGCCAACATCAGAGTGGCAGAGGCCACAGTATGCAACTTTTATAACTACATAACCTTCTTTTGCCTTAGGAATTTGTTGTTTTACTAACTTAAGTGGTTCACCAGTTCCTGTAAATTGCCAACCTTTCAAAATAATACCTCCATAGTTTTACTGTCTCTACATGTTAATTATATAACTAACGAAACTTAAAAACAATAGACATAAATGTGGAAATAAGAAAATACAGACCACATATTTGTCACTATCTTTCCTAGTATAAGCTTATTACTTTTGTTTATTCAACAATATTTTTGTCACTGAATATTCTTATTATTTCAAGCCATAGCTTTACAATTAAAATTTTTTGTATAAAAATGGTCAAATTTCCAATGTCATTTAGAGCTGTTGGGATAATGGAAGGAATTTTTTATTATCCTAAAATTGGTACTTGAAAAACAAATAATTATATAATATAATTGATAAAGTGCCCTACATTAGTTAGGCAAGAGATAATAAATACGAGGACAGTTTTCCGTCCTCAAAATATAACAATAGTGTTTTCTTGGCACCCACTTTAAAAATCAAGGTTTTTTTAGTGACTCCGAGAATTATATTCGAAAGGAGTTTTTTTAATGGAAAAAAACAAAATACAATTTATAACCAGGACTGCCTTAATAGCAGCAGCCTACGCAGCACTTACCTATGCTTTTGCTTTTATGAGCTATGGGGAAGTACAGTTTAGGGTATCGGAAATTTTAGTATTATTTGCCTTTATAGAGCCTAGATATGGTCTTGGATTAATATTAGGATGTGTGTTGGCCAATATTGCCAGCCCTTTAGGACTAATAGATATAGTTGTAGGTTCCTTTGCAACCTTCTTAGCTATTATGTATATAACTGCAGTGAGAAAAGCATTGCCATACAATAAAAGGTCCCTAGTAATTGCCAGTTTAGGACCTGTTATATCAAATGCTTTATTAGTAGGAATGGAATTAACTTATTTATTTAATACACCATTTTTATTAAATGCATTCTATGTAGCAATAGGAGAATTCGTCGTAGTTACAATTGCAGGAACTCTTATAGTAAGTACAATTATGAAAAATAACAACTTAACTGAAAAATTGTTATTCAATTAAACTATAGCCATGGAGACCTTTCATCTCCGTGGCTGTAATTAATTTTGCACTGAGGCTCCTTTTGGAAGCCAAAAATTTAATGCATTAGGAGCTAGGTCTATATTAACTTCATCGTAGATGAAACTTTCTCCGTCCATGCACAAATTAATTGCTTCTTTAGATCTTATCTTTATGTTTTTACACTTTCTATAGCTAACATATTTTTTAATATTTTCATTATCTAAATGCTCTCCAGCTTTATATAGGTTTAAAAGACTCAATATTTTAAAGCGAGATATCTTTTTTACGAAACAAAGGTCAAGAATGCCGTCATTTAATTTTGCTAAGGGAGCACATTTATATCCGCCACCATAGGAGTGACCGTTAGCTATTACACCCAACAAGTAGGAATCTTTTATCTTTTCCTTATCATCAATAGTAACTTCCAATTCTTTCCCTAATTTATTAAATAGGCATACAAGTACAGACAATATATAGAGGCCTGTACCTTTTAAGAAAGGGATTTTCTTAAATTTATGCATATTGAATGCTGCATCTGCATCTAATCCGATGTTGCATACGGATACAGCATATTTATCAGCTACATTAATAAGGTCTAATTTTATAGCTTGTCCATAAAATTGAGATTCTATGTTAATAAATTCTTGAATATTGTTAAAGTTTTTAATAAAATCATTTCCAGACCCGCAAGGTATTACTCCAATATATAGGTGGTCAAAATTACATGCAGCATTAACTATTTCATTGAGGGTACCGTCGCCTCCACAGGCATAGTAAACCGTTGGAATTAAATCTAAGCTCTTATCCTTAATGAAGAGAGCTGCATCCCCTTTGAATTTGGTATAATATACTTCGTAAGGATTGTCCGGATTGTCTTTAAAAAATGAATGTATTTTCTTGGAGATTTCATCTTGGTCCTTACCCTTGCCGGCAATAGGGTTGATAATAAATATATGTCGCATTATTCCTCCGCATAGAATGACCTACCAACCATTTTTAAGAAAAAACATTCTGAAAAATGGAGTTAGGGCATTTTTACTTTGTGCCGAACATTCTGTCGCCGGCATCTCCTAATCCGGGAACAATGTAGCCTATTTCATTGTATTTTTCATCGATTGAAGCAGTATATATTTCCACATCTGGATGTTCTTCTAATACACTTTCAATTCCTTCAGGAGCACATACTAAGTGAATAGATTTAATGTTTTTAGCTCCGTGTCTTTTTAACATTGAAAGTGCACCTTTCATAGAACCGCCTGTTGACAGCATGGGTTCAGTTATTATTACTATTCTGTTTTCTATATCTGAGGGAAGTTTGCAGTAATATTCTACTGGCTGTAGGGTTTCTTCGTTTCTATATAGACCAATATGCCCGACTTTAGCATTTGGGATTAAATCAACTATACCATCTACCATTCCCAAACCTGCTCTTAGAATTGGAACTAAAGCAACATCCGCTCCGGACAAGGCTTTACCTGTAGTTTTGCAAATAGGTGTTTCTATTTGGATATCTTTTAAGGGGAGATTTCGCGTTACTTCGTATAGCATAAGCATGGATATTTCTTTTACTAATTCTCTGAAATCCTTTGAGGATGTATTTTTGTCTCTTAACATTGTCAGCTTGTGCTGAACTAATGGATGTGAAACTACTGTTATATTATTCATATTGACTCCTTATTTTTAAAGAATTGTATTATTTATAAATGTATATTATAATTATTATACACAGAAAGCTCTTTGTCAATTAATTTTTTTAAAAAGGAGAATTTATGATTAAAGGAACGGGCATAGATATAACGGATGTTGCTAGAATAAAAAAGAATATTGAAAATGAACGTTTTCTTAAAAAGGTTTATTCAGAGAGAGAAATAGAGTATCTTAGAGTAAGGAAACACAATCCCCAAACAGCGGCAGGGATGTTTGCAGCAAAGGAAGCAGTTGCAAAGTGCTTAGGTACGGGCTTTTCTAATTTCGGTCCCTGCCATATTGAAATTAATAAGGATGAATTAGGTAAGCCTACTGTTAAGTTATATAGAAATGCATTAAAAAGGGCTGAAGAGCTTGGAATTACGACTATTCATATTTCCATTTCCCATTCTAACGACTTGGCAATAGCACAATGTCTAGCAGAGTAAAAATTAGAATAATTACTATATGCGAATATCGGTGAAAAACAAGAAAAATAACCGCTCACGGTTTCGGCCACGAATAATTCTAAAGCTCATGACCGCAAAAAATCCTACAGCTTGCAAACTCACTATCGCTCAAACAGTGCAAGCTGTTTAACGGATTTTTAACCTACATTCGCTAAGAATTATAGTCGTGTCCTGCAAATGTTCGCTTATATTTTTCCCAGGTATGAGAATGCCTAACTCATTTTAGCCAACCTTCGTTAATAGAATAATAGCATAAATTTATAAATTTCATCATATTGTATAATATATCCTTTTGGAAGGTAAATGTATGAGATTTATAATATGTTTGATTACAACAATTGTATTATGTGGATGCTCTGTTGAACAGGACCCCTATGTTCTGCCTGTTGATTATACGGGAGAAGCTTTAATGAAAGTCTATACAGATGAAATAGAAAATGACTACAGGGTAAATATTATTTGTAGGGATGGTAACTATAGCATTAGAACGGAATCAGCTAATGAAGCCTGGAATTACGCTTATGTTTCCGGAGATAGATGTATATTGACTAACGATAAATTTCCTGATAGTAGTGTTACCATTGAAAATTTTAAATTGAAAGACACTCTTATCCATGATTTTGATTTTGGTAAATTTGATGTGGTAGAAGAATTACCAGAAGAATTAATTTATTGGGATGGAAATTATAAGCATATTTTAAACTTCAGTGATGAAAATAAACTACCAGAAACTATTTTTATATATAAAAACGATAAATTGGTAAAAGCTATACAGTATGAAAAATTAAATATTGAGGAATAATATTAATAATTAACGATAAATACAAATGTTACCATACAACTAACTTTAGTATTGTGGTAATATAATTCATATGAACAGTTCAATTGCGAGGTGTGTATCTTGGCTGAGAATAAGAAAATACTGATTTCCATTCCCGAGAATTTGCTCAGGGAATTGGATAATGCCGTAAAGGAAGAAGGAACAAACAGAAGTGATTTTATAAGAAAATCCATTAGATTTTATTTAATTGAAAAAAGAAAACTTGAAATTAGAAACAAAATGAAAGCAGGATATCTGGAAATGAGTAAAATCAACAAGAGCATTACTGAAGAATACTCAGAAGGGGACTATGAGGACTTTTTAAGCTATGAGACTAAATTATTAGGAAGTGAATAGTTTGATTGTTAAAAGGGGAGATGTATACTATGCCGATCTAAGTCCTGTAATCGGTTCGGAACAAGGAGGAGTAAGACCGGTATTAGTAGTACAAAATGATATTGGGAATAGATACAGCCCTACTGTAATTGTATCTGCAATTACTTCTCAGATTAACAAGGCGAAGTTGCCTACCCATATTGAAATAAGTTCTAAGGATTTCAGCCTTCCTAAGGACTCTGTCGTTTTACTCGAACAAATACGTACTATCGACAAAAAAAGGCTGAAAGAGAAAATTGGGCGTTTTGATAAAAACCTTATGGGGGAGGTTAATGACTGCCTAAAAATAAGTTTGGGGCTAATAGATTTTTAAAAAATTAATCTGTAAGACTGAAGGATGGAAGACTGCAAGAAGCCCTAACTACTAAGAAAGAAAGGACTCAATGAAGAGCCCTTTTTTAGTTTGCTTATATTTATATTTTACAGCTTGTTTGCAAAACCACTATTTTTTAATAATGTTCGTACTCCACCTACCATGTATAAAGAGCCTGCAAAAATAATGATATCACTTTGGTCGGCATTTTTAATTACAGGTAGTATTTGATCATAGCTGTCTAGGGCAGTTGTTTTTATATTTGAATTATTTTTGATTAACTCTGATAAATCCTTTGCTTCCATAGCTCGTGGGTTAGATGGAGTCAAAGTATATACTTCCTTAGACAAGGGCAATATATAATCAAAAAATGCCTGTGAGTCCTTATCTTTAAGCATGCTATAGAAAAATATTATTTTTCTGTTATTGAAATAGTCCTTTATAGCCTTGGATAATTGTTTTATTCCGTCAATATTATGTCCACCATCAAGTATAATGAAAGGATTTTTATTTATAACTTCAAATCTGCCAGGAAATTTACAATTTGAAAAACCATTTTTAACATTTTCTGAACTTATGTTGTAACCTTCCTTTTTTATAACTTCCAAGGATAAAAGTGCCGTCAGTGCATTTAAAAGCTGATGCTCTCCTAAAAGATTTATTTTAAGTTCATCTATATTAAAAACATCCTTTTTTAAGTATTTAAACCATTGTCCACTGATATCGGATTTTATTTTATCTATGTTGGTTGAATTTGCTTCATAGACTTTAGTGTTGTTTTCTATAGCTTTTTTCTTAATAATATTTTTTATATTTTTTGCTTGAGGATAGATTACAAGATTTGAATTTTCCTTGATTATTCCTGCTTTTTCAAAGGCTATTTTTTCTAAAGTATCTCCAAGGTATTCCGTGTGGTCATAGCTAATGGAAGTAATTATTGACAATAGCGGACTTTTAACAATATTGGTAGAATCATATCTTCCTCCCAATCCTACTTCCAATACTAAAAAGTCTATATTTTGCTCCTTAAAATATTCGAAACCTATAGCTGTTACAACTTCAAACTCTGTAGGATGGTTGTATCCTTCTGTAAGCATTATATCTATTTTATCTTTAACTAATGATGTAATTCTAGCTAAAGAATTTTTATCTATGGTTTCATTATTTATTTGAATTCTTTCTGTAAACTCTTCTAAATATGGACTTATGAACAGTCCTGTTTTATATCCGGCATCTACCAATACTTCTTTTATTAAATTACAGGTTGAGCCCTTGCCGTTTGTTCCCGCAACGTGGATTATTTTATAGCTGTCCTGTGGATTACCTAATAGTTCTACTAACTTGCCTATATTTTCTAAACCTAATTTTGAACCAAACTTATATGTTGAATGTATGTATTCTATTGCTTCTTCGTAATTCATAATAAACCTCACAAAATTAATTGTTTTAATCTTATATCAATTTTTAATATTTTTCAATATACAATTACATTACATTTTTACCTAATAGTCGCCCAGTCTTTAAACTTCTTCAACAAACCCACTTTTATCATTAGCAGAATCTAATAGCAACTCCTCCGTTTCTTTAAGAATAATTTTACAAGGTTCCAAAGTTAGGGTTAATGACAACTTGTCTTTTTGTTCCGGATATCTAGCGGCAATCTTAGAATATCATATTACAAAAAAAGTCAATATCACTATAATAGAAACAAAACAATTAAAAGTTGTCAATTGTTGCTTGTTATGTTAGAATGTCATAGAATTTAGGAATTTGAAGGGAAAAGATTAATATGATAGATGTAAAAAAACTTGATAGAGAGCTTTTAAAAGTGGAAAAGCCCGCCCGATATGTTGGCAGTGAGCTTAACTCTCTTGTGAAAGATAAAGATATAGATATACGTTTTGCCTTTGCATTTCCGGATACCTATGAAGTGGGAATGTCTCATACGGGCATGCATATTTTATATCATTTAATGAACAGTATGGAAAATGTATGGTGTGAAAGAGTGTTTGCTCCTTGGACAGATATGGAAGAAATAATGCGCAAAAACAATATTCCTTTGTATGGATTAGAAAGTAAGGATGAACTTACTGCATTTGATTTTGTAGGATTTACTCTTCAGTATGAAATGAGTTATACCAATGTTTTAAATATGTTAGATTTAGGGGGTATTCCTATTAAATCTAAGGACAGGGGAGATAGTATGCCCTTGGTTATAGCAGGAGGTCCATGTACTTACAATCCAGAGCCTCTCTATGAAGTAATAGATTTATTTACCATAGGCGAAGCAGAGGAACTTTTGCCGGAACTTTTAAATTTATATAGTGAGGAAAAGCAAAAGGGCTATAATAAATTAAGATTTCTTGAAAAGGCTGCCCAACTTGAGGGTGTTTATGTACCTCAGTTTTATGAAGAAGTATACAAGGATGATGGCACCATTAAAGAAAGAAAAGTTTTAAATAAAAATGCAAAAGAAATAATTACAAAAAGAATTATAAAGGATTTTAATAACAGCTACTATCCTGAAAAAAGTATCTTACCCTATATTGACGTAGTTCATGACAGGGTTGTATTGGAATTATTCAGAGGATGTACTAGGGGATGTCGTTTTTGCCAAGCAGGAATGGTTTATAGACCTGTCCGGGAAAAAGAAGCTAGTACCTTGGTTGAACAGGCGGAAAGTCTTATAGAATCTACGGGGCATACTGAAATATCCTTGACCTCACTTAGTTCGGGAGACTATTCATGTTTACCGGGTTTAACATTGAAACTTTTAGAGAAGTATGAAAATGAAAATGTAAATATATCCTTACCCTCTCTTCGATTGGATTCCATGACTTTTGATATTATCGAAAGATTGCAGGAAGTAAGAAAATCTGGTCTTACTTTTGCTCCAGAGGCAGGAACTCAGCGAATGAGGGATGTAATTAATAAGAACCTTACGGAGGAACAAATATTAGGACCTGTAGAAACAGCCTTTAATTTAGGATGGTCTACAGTTAAGTTGTACTTTATGATAGGACTTCCTGAAGAAACTATGGAGGACGTACTAGGTATAAAAGAATTAGCTTACAAGGTAAAGGATAAGTTTTTCCAAAGACCTAAAGAAAAAATAAAGGGTAATTTAAAAATAAATGTAAGTGCTTCCTGTTTTGTACCAAAGCCTTTTACACCTTTTCAATGGGTTGCTCAAAATAATATGGATGAGTTTTACCACAAGGCAAAATCCCTGCAAAAAGAAATCAGGGATAAGAAAATATCCTTTTCTTACCATGAACCTAAGTTAAGTTACTTGGAAGCTGTCTTTGCAAGAGGAGATAGAAGATTGTCTAAAGCCTTGATTAAAGCCTGGGAAAAGGGCTGTCGATTTGACGGCTGGCAGGATATGTTTGATTTCGATAAATGGATGGAAGCCTTTGAAGAAACGGGAGTAGAACCTGATTTCTTTGCATTGAGGGAAAGGGAATTAACGGAAGTTCTAGCTTGGGACTTTATTAATATAGGAGTTAATAAGGAATATTTAATTGAAGAATATAAAAAAGCTCTTAGTTTAACGACTACCGACGATTGCAGACTTCAGTGCACCAACTGCGGTATTAACTATAAATTATTAGGAGGTGCCTGTCCTCATGTGCAAAATAATAAGTAAGTATAGTAAAACCGGTTACCTAAAATATATTTCTCACTTAGATGTTTTGAGATTTATACAAAGATCTATAAAAAGGGCTGGAATTAACGCCAAATATTCAGAGGGCTTTAATCCTCATATGAAGACATCCTTCGGTTTCCCTCTTTCCTTAGGGACTGAAAGTATGGGAGAGTATTTTGAAGTAGAGCTTGATGAAAAAATTGAACCGGAAGTATTTATATATAAAATGAACGCCGTAATGCCGAAAGAAATGCAGATTTTAAAAGCAAGTATATCAAATAATCCTGATTCAATTATGAAAAGATGTCGCTATGCCCAGTATTTAATAAATATTGAAACAACTTTAGATGTGGATGAGCTTAACAACTACTTCAAAGAAATGCTAAATGAAGGAGTCGTATTCAGCAGACAGAGGAAAAACAGAAGAAATAAGCTAGTTTCAAAGGAAATTAACACAAAGGAAATGATAAAGTATTTAAAGGCGGAAAAAACCAAGGAAAATAATATACGAATTGAAGCTTTATTCATAACCGGGGAAAGAGGAAGTATGAGAGTTGATGAATTGCTTAAATTAATTGAAGATAGAGACTTTACTATAGATTATTATACAATTTTGAAGGTAGATGCCTTAGACAAAGAAATGAAACCTTTGTTATAGTGGGAAGGGTTATTACCTTCCCAAATTTTGCCAGTGTTCGTATGCTTCATTAAGTTCAATAAATGCATTAGATTTGTCCTTTGCTAATATTGCACCGCGAAGTCTTGCTATGTTTTTATAAAAACCGCTTATTTCATCCTTTTCTGCGCTAAATTGCACCCTTTTTACAACTTTGTCCCAAGCACTTGATAATAAATCCGTTTTATTTTTTGCTTCTGCCCAGTTATCATTTTCAATTTCAATTATGATAGATTCTATAGAAAAGGGGATATTATCGTCATTACTAAAGGAATTTTTTAAAACTTTATCACTTAACATTATTAGAATAAATAATACTATTGTAAAAATGGGAATTGATATAACAAAAAATTTTCGCATAATTCCTCCTTAATAAGGACCTTTATAGTCTCCTATATCAGTAATTTTTTTAATCTTATCTTTGTACTTATCAACATAAAAGGATCCTGCCGGGTTCAAAGTAGCTATAAATACTTCTGAAATATCTTTGATTCCTTGGGCCTTAAGTTGATTCATAAGCCACTTTTTATCTTTGTTAAGCTGTTTTAAGTTTTCTTCAATTAGTATTCCATCATAAATAAGTTCAGTGCTTATCCCTGGTGATTTTTTGGTTATTTTCATATCCTTCGGGGTTAAAGGTGCATATTCGGCTTTTTTTAGTACTGAAAGCTGCCCATTAGGCTCAACGATAGCAAAATCAACCTCATTTAAATCAAAAACATTTTTATTTCTTAAAAGCGCCATTATGTCAGATACTCTGTATTTCATTTTTCTTAGTGCCTTTTCCATAATCTTGCCGTTCATAATTACTATTGTTGGTTCACCCTCTATGTATTTTGCTGCATACCTCCATTTCATAGTTATAAGTTCCATTAAATAACCTAATGTTGCCCAGCTTAGTAAGCCGACCCAATGGGGCCATGCTCTGCTTGATAAGTCTGCAGTAAGTTCTGCTGCTATAGAACCGATTGTTATACCTAACACATAATCAAAAAATGTTAATTGACTTATTTGTTGTTTACCTAATAATTTTGCAAAAATGAGGAGTGTAAAAAAACTAATTATAGATCTTACTAATACTACTAAACCTTCATTCATTTATGCACCTCTCAAATATTAATACAATTATTGTTTAACAAATAGTAAATTTTATTCATTAAATACCTATATTTGTTATGACGAATTGCCCTTTGGGGCAGGATAAAACTAATTACTGAAGATTAGTAAATATCAGAAAAAACAAGTTGACAAACATTAGGGGTTTTGATAGAATTAATATCTGTTAAGAGCCGCACGGAACAGGTTTTAAACGTTAAGTGCCTGCAATGGCGAGACTGGGAAGAGGAGGTAAGTTATGTACGCGATTATTGAAACTGGTGGAAAACAATATAGAGTTCAAGAAGGCGATGTTTTAAGAGTTGAAAAGCTTGAAATCGCTGAAGGTCAAACTGTAAAATTTGATAAAGTTTTACTTGTAGCCGATGAAGGAAAAGTAAATGTTGGTAAACCATATGTTGACGGGGCTGTAGTTGAAGCTTTAGTTGAAAATCATGGTAAAGCTAAGAAAATAATAGTATTCAAATACAAAGCTAAAAAAGACTACAGAAAGAAACAAGGACATCGTCAACCTTATACGCAAATTAAAATTGATAAAATAGTTGGATAATATGATTGCAATTACAGTATTTGAAACCAATGATGAAATCAAAGGTTTTTTAACGGAAGGACATTCCGGCTATGCTGAAGAAGGCTATGACATAGTATGTTCGGCAGTTTCCATATTATCTTATACGATTTTGAACTCTTTAAACTTAGTTGCGGGAGTATCTCCTGAAAACATGGAATACAATGTAGATGAAACAGGTTTAATGAGTGTTAGAACTTTAAAAAATAATGATAAAACGGATATAGTTTACAGAACTTTCTTAGTTGGAATAGAATTATTATTAGAAGATTACAGTGACTATATTACACTTAAATTTGAGGAGGTGTAAAGATGTTATTAAAATTGAATTTACAGCTATTTGCAACAAAAAAAGGTGTTGGTAGTTCGAGAAACGGTAGAGACAGTAAAGCCAAAAGATTAGGTGTAAAAAGAACCGACGGTCAGTTTGTATTAGCGGGAAATATTCTCGTAAGACAAAGAGGAACTAAAATTCATCCAGGTACAAATGTAGGAATTGGAAAAGATGATACCTTGTTTGCAATGGCAGATGGAAAAGTTAAGTTCGAAAGAAAAGATAAAAGAAGAAAACAGGTAAGTGTATATCCTGTATAATTAGAAGCATAATAACTAAAAACCTACCTTATGGTAGGTTTTCTATCTTAAGAGGTATGAGGACACACCTTCAATGTTAGTAAAGTCTATGTAGATAATCATTAAAGGAAAGTCCCCAATTAGTGAAGGGTAGGATAAAATGTTTGTAGATATAGCAAAAATAAAACTTAAAGCTGGCAAAGGTGGTAACGGCAGCGTTGCATTTAGACGTGAAAAATACATACCGATGGGGGGACCTGCAGGTGGTGACGGAGGTAATGGCGGCAGCGTTATTTTAGTTGCCGATGAAGGTTTAAGAACTCTAATGGACTTTAGATATAAAAGACATTATAGTGCCGAAAGTGGCCAAGACGGACGAGGAAAAAAACAATACGGTGCTGACGGCAAGGATTTATATTTAAAGGTACCTGTAGGAACTTTAGTTAAGGATGAAGAAACCGGTATTGTGATTTTTGATTTAAATACTCACAATCAGCAATATGTTGCAGCTAAAGGCGGTAGAGGAGGGAAGGGAAATGTTAAGTTTAAGAGTTCTACAAGACGTGCCCCCCGGTTTGCTCAGCCGGGAACTAAGGGTGAAGAAAGAGAAATAATTCTTGAACTAAAGCTACTTGCAGATGTAGGATTAGTAGGTTTTCCTAATGTGGGGAAGTCCACAATCTTGGCATCTGTAACCAGTGCTAAGCCTAAAATAGCAAATTATCACTTTACCACCTTAAAACCAAATTTAGGCGTTGTAAGTATAGGAGAGGGACATAGTTACGTTCTTGCAGATATACCTGGACTTATAGAAGGTGCTTCTGAAGGTGCAGGTTTAGGTCTTGAGTTTTTAAGACATGTAGAAAGAACTAAATTACTCCTTCATGTTATCGATGTTTCAGGACAGGAAGGAAGAGATCCTGTTGAGGATTTCTATAAAATTAATGATGAGTTAAAACAATATAGCGAAAAGTTACCTCAAAAGGAACAGATAATAGTTCTAAATAAATTAGACTTGCCGGGAGCGGAAGATAATGTTGAAATAATTAAAAAAGAATTATCAGATAAATATGAAATAATTGAAGTATCTGCCTCAACGGGTAGGGGTCTTGATGAACTTAAGAAAAAAGCTTATGAAAGATTAGTTCAAATTGAGGATGAAGTAGAATTTGTAGATGAAGAAGTTGTGGAAAGGCTCCTTGAAAAAAGGCAAAAAGATACTATTGTTGTAACAAAGGAAGATGGTTATTACTTGGCAGAAGGAGAATTTTTAGAAAGACTTGTAGAATCTACTAATTTTGATGATTTTGAATCCCTTTCCAACTTCCAAAAAGTTCTTGCTGACAAAGGTGTCATTGAACGGTTAAGAGAAATCGGCGCAAAAGAAGGGGACTTAGTCAGTGTTTGCGGCGTAGAATTTGATTTTATAGATTAAACAATTGACAGGGAGGAAAAATGCTTACAGGAAAACAAAGAAGTTATTTGAAATCTTTAGCTAATTCTGTTGAACCGATTATGCAAATTGGCAAAAGCGGTATTACGGAAATGGTTTTAAAGCAAGTAGACGATGCATTAACAGCAAGAGAACTTATTAAAATAAATGTCTTAAACAATTCAATGCTGGATATTAAAGAAACGGCTAATGTAATTGCAGAGCAATTAGGAGCTGAGTATGTACAAAGCATTGGTAACAAAGTTGTTTTATACAGAGAATCTAAAGAAAAATTAATTAAGCTTACCTAAGTAAGAAGAAGCCACTTAGGGCTTTCTATTGAATGTAGATAATAGAAACTCTAAGTGGCTTTTATCCGCCTAATGTTACATCTTGCTTTTGATACCACTTTAGTGCATTGTGGAATTGTTCGGCTTTAAAATCCGGCCACATTTCGTCGATTGTATATATATCTGAATATACTGATTGAACAGGAAGAAATCCTGATAATCTCTTTCGTCCTCCCCATCTTAGTATCAAATCTATTCTTGAAATATCCTTAGAATGAAGTCCCTCCATTATTTTTTTTCTGCTAGCTATATTTTTACCTAAATTTGAAATATCCCAGTCCCAACCGTAATTAACTAAGAAATTAACTTTTGTCCCTCCCTGGCCTATATTTGTTCTTTCTGTATATTTTAACAATTCTTTTGGAAATACTGGGGATTGAGAATTACCTATTACCAGTAAAGATACATTTTCTTTTGCAATAATATTTACTGCATCAATGCATGCTTTTACGAAGGATTGGATTTGAATTTTAGGTCTCTTTACGTTATCAGTTGTAAAACCGTAGTATGTAATTTCATTAATTCCGTATTCTTGTGCTAATTTTAAAGCATGTAGTCCCGGTTCTAAACCATATCTATATCCATCCTGCTTATCAAAGCCTTTGTTTTGTGCCCAACGTCTGTTTCCATCAGGTATAATACCTATGTGATTGGGAAGTCTCAAAATTCCACATCCTTTCATTATCAATATAGGTATTGTCTGCATATATTTATAAAATATACCAAAAATTACGGTAAAGTGGTTATATTATTATATCAATTGGTAATAATATGTAGTATGAAGATTTTAGGCTATAGGCTAGCAAGCTAGTAGAAGAGGTGAATTATGAAGGATTTAGAAAAAATAAAGAAAATGTACGATAATGGATTTAGGTGTATTAGATATGATGATACCAAGGATGGGGACATGTGTATCTATTTTAAAAATTTTGATAATGAGGATTCCCAAGCTATAAGAGTTAAAGGTTTTGAACAAAAGATGGAAATTAAAAATTTTATTAATCAGAATAGTATGAAATGAATCATATAAACAACCGAATTCAAAGATTAATAACAAATAGTAGAACAAATTACCCAAATATGTCCTTGTAATGAACTTCCCTCTATTATATAATAGAGGGAAGATTAACAGGAGGTGTTTTGGTGAGTAGGGCTGATGAGATTTTTATAGAAAATTGTAAAGATATACTGCAAAATGGTGTTTGGGATAAAGAATATAATGTAAGACCCAGGTGGGAAGATGGAACACCTGCTCACACCATTAAGAAGTTCGGTATAATAAACAGATATAATTTACAGAAAGAATTTCCTATTTTGACCTTGAGAAAAATAAATTTTAAGGCTGCCGTTGATGAGTTGTTATGGATATGGCAGAAAAAATCAAATAATGTAAATGATTTAAACAGTAAAATATGGGATCCTTGGGCTGATGAAACAGGTTCTATTGGAAAAGCTTACGGTTATCAGTTAGGTTTGAAACATAAATATAAGGAAGGGGAATTCGATCAAGTTGACAGAGTTATTTATGATTTAAAAAATAATCCTCATAGTCGTAGAATTATGACTAATATATATAATTTTGAGGATTTACATGAAATGCACTTATATCCTTGTGCTTACAGCATGACATTTAATGTTTCGGGAGATATATTAAATGGTATATTAAATCAGCGTTCTCAAGATTTTCTAGCCGCCAATAACTGGAACGTAATTCAATATTCAATTTTAATGCATATGATGGCAAAAATAAGTGGATTAAAGGTGGGTGAGTTGGTACATGTTATTTCTGATGCACATATTTATGACAAACATGTGCCAATAATAAAGGAAATTATAGAATTGGAGAAACATGAAGCTCCAACTTTGGAAATCGATGATGTAAATGATTTTTATGATTTTACAGTTAATAGTTTCAAGTTAATTGATTACAAGTATAATCCTTTTAAAGTAAAGGTACCAATAGCGGTATAAAGGAGTAGCCATGAAATTAATAGTAGCAGTAGCAAGAGACTGGGGTATTGGTCGTGCAGGAGACTTATTATTTAAAGTACCTCAGGATATGGAATTTTTTAAAAATACCACTATAAATAAGGTGGTTATTATGGGGAGAAAAACATTGGAATCTCTTCCAGGAGGTAAACCATTAAAAGACAGAATAAACATTGTGTTAACTAGGGATGAGAATTTCAAGCAGGAAGGATGCATTATAGTAAATTCTACAGAAGCTTTATTTGAAGAAATTGCAAAGTATAACGAAGATGATGTGTTTTTAATAGGTGGCGGCAAGTTGTACAATGATTTATATCATTATTGCAGCGAAGCTTATATTACAAAATTTGACGCAGTGGTAAATGCTGATACATATCTACATAATTTCGATGAAGATGAAGACTGGCTTTTGACTTATGCATCGGAAGTACATGATCATGAAGGATTGAAGTTTATATTTAATACTTATAAAAATTTAGCTTTGGAAAAAGAAAATAACTAACAGAAAAACTATTAAAGGATTTGGGACATATAAACCCAAATCTTTTTTGCCGTGAAACATTTATTCAGACAATAAGTATGTTTAATTTGATTATTTTATAAAATTATGCTGTACATTTAGCTTGGTTTGTTATATTATTATTGTTAGCAACCTAATTAAAAAATAATATACAGCATAAATTCGTTGATTTACTGAAATAGTATGTTATAATTCTTATGTATGTGGAAGGTTATTGCATATGGTAGTCTATGAAAAACTGGAGGAAATTATGGATAGGAAATGGGTTTATTTATTTAAAGAAGGTAGCGCTTCTCAAAAAGACTTACTGGGAGGAAAAGGTGCCAATTTAGCTGAAATGACTAAAATTGGGATGCCAGTACCTCAAGGGTTTACTGTTACTACAGAAGCTTGTAATGAATTTTACATTCAGGGAGAAAAATTATCGGAAGAAATAATAGAAGAAATTAAAGAAAGTTTACAAATGCTTGAAGAAGAAACAGGCAAAAAATTCGGTGACGTTGAAAATCCTCTTTTAGTTTCTGTACGCTCAGGTGCTAAATTTTCAATGCCGGGAATGATGGACACAATTTTGAATCTCGGTTTGAATGATAGTACAGTTGAAGGGATTGCTAAAAATACAGGAAACTTACGTTTTGCCTATGACAGCTATAGAAGATTTGTTCAAATGTTTGGTGACGTAGTTTTAGAAGTACCTAAGTATTTGTTTGATAATGCTTTAGACAGCAAAAAAGAAAAGAAGGGATACACACTTGACACTGAATTAAGGGCAGAAGATTTAAAGGAACTGACAAAAGAATTTAAAGAAATATGCAAAAAAGAAACTAAAGAAAGTTTTCCTGAAGATCCGAATAAACAACTTTTAATGGCTGTAGAAGCAGTTTTCAAATCATGGAATAATCAAAGAGCAGTTACATACAGAAATTTATATGACATACCTCATGATATAGGTACTGCTGTAAATGTTCAGTCTATGGTATACGGCAACATGGGTGATACTTCAGGAACCGGTGTTGCATTTACTAGAAATCCTTCTACAGGAGAGAAAAAAGTATTTGGCGAATTCTTACTCAATGCGCAAGGTGAAGATGTTGTTGCGGGAATCCGTACTCCTCTTTCTATAGATAAATTAAATGAGGTTATGCCGGAAATATATGAAGAATTTATAAATATTGCTAATACTTTGGAAAAACACTACAAAGATATGCAGGATATTGAATTTACTATTGAGCAAGGTAAACTATATATGCTACAAACTCGCACCGGTAAAAGAACGGCAGAGGCTGCCTTAAGAATTGCCGTTGAGTTAGTTGAAGAGGGGTTAATTAGCAAGGAAGAAGCCGTTATTAGGGTTGAACCTCAAGCCTTAGACCAACTTCTCCATCCTAAATTTGACGAGGATGAGTTGAAGAAAATTACTCCTATTGCAAAAGGATTGCCAGCATCTCCAGGGGCAGCAACAGGAAAAATTTACTTTACAGCTGAAGATGCAGTTGCTGCAGCTGAAAGAGGCGAAGATGTTATTCTAGTTCGTAAAGAAACTTCTCCTGAAGATATTGAAGGAATGAATATAGCAAAGGGTATACTTACTTCTAGAGGAGGAATGACTTCACACGCTGCAGTTGTTGCTAGAGGTATGGGTAAATGTTGTGTTGCAGGATGCGAAACAGCCAATGTAGACGAAAGAAAGAAAACAATGGTAGTGAATAAAGAAGTTTTCCAAGAAGGAGATTACATCTCACTTGACGGTAGTGCAGGGAGTGTTTATAAAGGAATATTAAAAACTGTAGACGCTAATATATCAGGTAATTTTGAAAAATTAATGGAATGGGCTGATGACTTTAGAGAATTAGGGATTCGTACCAATGCAGACACTCCTAAGGATGCCGCTGAGGCTATTAAATTCGGTGCAGAAGGAATAGGTCTTTGCAGGACAGAGCATATGTTCTTTGAAGAAAGCCGTATATTTTCTGTAAGAAAAATGATAATTTCAGATAATTTAGAACAAAGAGAAAAGGCATTGGCAGAAATTCTACCTATGCAGAAGGATGATTTTAAGGGGTTATTTAAGGTTATGGGTCAGCGTCCTGTTACCATTAGACTTCTTGATCCGCCACTACATGAATTTTTACCTACTAAGGAAACTGACATAAAAGAATTAGCAGAAGATATGAAGGTAGATTTTACTGAACTAAATGATAAAATAAATAGTTTGCATGAATTTAATCCAATGCTTGGTCACCGTGGCTGTCGTCTTGCAATTTCTTATCCTGAAATAGCAAGGATGCAGACTAGGGCTATAATGGAAGCAGCTATAGAAGTATCAAAAGAAGAAAATATAAGCCTAGTACCTGAAATAATGGTACCTTTAGTTGGAAAAAAGGAAGAGCTAAGTATTTTAAGAGAAGTAATTATTGAAACTGCAGAAAATACCAAGAAAGAGATGAATTCTGATATAAGTTATCTAGTTGGAACAATGGTTGAAATACCTAGAGCATGTTTAACTGCTGATGAGGTAGCAGAATATGCTGATTTCTTCTCCTTTGGTACTAATGACTTAACCCAAATGGCATTCGGTTTTTCTAGAGATGACGCAGGTAAATTCTTAGAAGATTACAAGGAAGCAGGTATTTTAGAACAAGATCCTTTCCAAACAATTGACCAAGTAGGCGTTGGAAAATTAGTTGAAACAGCCGTTAATTTAGGCAAAAAGGCAAAGGAAGAACTTCATCTAGGAGTTTGTGGAGAGCACGGAGGAGATCCAGCTTCAATTGAATTTTTCCACAGAGCAGGACTTGACTACGTTTCATGCTCACCTTTCAGGGTGCCCGTAGCGAGACTTGCAGCAGCTCAAGCTGCCATTATCAATAAAAATCAATTGAAATAAGATTAAAATGATATAGTCTAAAAAACCTATATACTTAGGTGTGTAGGCTTTAAAAATCAAAATAGGGTACTGTCACTTAGTATTATAAGGGTCAGCACCCTATTTTGTGGGAAAACTTGTATGCAATAGTTAAGACTCCTATTGAAATGTAACGATAAATACGTTACGATGTTGTTTGAAGGTACCTATGTCTACAGCTATAGATATTTATCTGAAACAGTGTTATATTGACTTTTTTAGGCTTTCGCAGTTTGAGAAAGGAAAATAAATATTTTAAAATTGCATGGATGTTTTCTATATTGAAGCTTTTTTTACACCTAGGAGATCTGATTTTGATTTCTACGCCTCTAAGTATTGAAAACTTTTCGGAATTTGCTATTGGCTCGGTCATGCTTTTATTCCAAATAGGCATGTTCTTAATTTTCAGAGCAGCTCTGAAAGAAGTCTTTAAAAAAGCAGGTAGGACAATGAAAACTGACCCCTTGCTTGGCGCATCTTGGTGGACAGCGGCAGCCTTCCTTATTGCTCTATCACCATTTTCCAATAGTTGGTTGATCTTTATTCCTATGATGATATGTTATATTTTAATTGTACGATCATTGTTCCGCGTTGGAGAACAATTAGATGGTACTGGATACTTTCTAATAAACGCACCGGTCAAAATCAGTAATCGAACATTTGGAAGGATGTATTTCCTTATAGCAATAGGAACTGTGATAATGTGCAGTGTCTATTACAATCATTTGAAATTGGAACCACAAGAGTATTCAATACCGAAAACCACTGAAGCAAGACAAAATCTGCTTGATATGGGTTTTCCGGCTGAAGCCCTAAAATATCTCACTGATGAAGACCTTACAATGTTAAGTGGTGCATTAAATGTAGAATCATTTACTAAGCTTCTAATGTTTGATCCAAAAAGAATTGAACATCAGGTAGGATTTGGAAATTACACACAAATCAACCATACTTATGAAGCAGGTAATAAAAATATAGAGGTTACAACTGTCTATATTGAGATGCCGGAAAATGTGGTTTATGTCTTGCAGTACTTCTCATGGAAAGGCGGATGGCCAGTTTGGCAGGATGGAATTATGATTTCAGGTGAAAACCAAGCAAATGACAAGCAGGTAGTTAGCAGTAGTTTGTTCTACACCAAAAAAGGTAAAGAGTATACTGCCGATTTTCCCCGTCTCGTTTGTGAGAGAGTGCCAATAAATACAATGTTCGGCACCTACTACCACCTACTAATAACAGGGGCGTTAAGTTACCCCTTTAGCTCTGAAGATCAGGGTGGATATGTACTTTATCGCTATAGGGTCGAAACTGACAGTGATATTTATCTTACTCATTCAACTCTTAGTTACGTACACCTTGTAAGCCCCCTTCAAATTCCCTACAGAAGGACCGAAGACTTAATTTTAAGTGGTGCTTATACTTTTGTGGATGAATTACAGCAGCATTATACAACTTATGATTCTTTGGAATATAGAGATATAGAGTAATTCTGCTTGTCGGCGGGAAACCGTCGACTTTAATTTTAATATAAAGTTGAATGCTTGACAAAATAAGTTCATAAGTATATTATTTTCTATATTAACCCACCTCTTGAGGTGGGTATTTAAAACCTGAACTTTGTTTTGTAAGCTTTGCCCACAAATAGATGTAAAACATTAAACTTAAGGAGACTGAAATGAAAAAAGAAATAGGAATAATAGGTTTAGGAAACGTAGGAAGTATGTTACTAAGCAAAATAATAGAATTTAATATATATGAAGAAAACCATATATATGTTGCAAATCGGTCAAAAGAAAAAATAGATAGGGCTTTAGAGCAATATCCAAAATTAAATGTTTGTGAGAATAATAAAGAATTAGCAAAGAAGTGTAAAGATATAATTATTTGTGTTGAACCTTTAAACTTGCCTGCTGTAATGGCAGAAATAAAGCCTTATTTAAGTACTGAAACTTACTTAATGATCTCTACTACCATGGTTGCAAGCAAGGATTTATTAAAAATACATAATGGAAATATAACAATATTCATGCCTACTTTAATTTCATTGGTAAATAGTGGAGTGACCTTAGTTTACCACAGTGATAATGTTACTGACAGAGACAAGAATATATTTGAAAATATATTGGATAAAATAAGCGAAGTTGTTGACTTAGACGAAGAAGATATTAATATAACTCAAAATCTAACAGCTTCTTTTCCAGGAATATTTGCAGAAATAATGCTTGAGTTCGTTAAATCAACATTAAAGTACAGCAGCAATGTAACCCATGAAAAACTTGAAAAAATGCTCTTAATTTCTATTAATGGTGCTTCTAAACTGCTTATAGATAAAAACATGTCCTTCGAAGAAACTATAGATAGAGTTTCCACTAAGGGGGGCATTACTTACGAAGGAGTTAAAGTTTGTAAGGAAAAGTTGCCTATTGTATTCGATGAAACGATAGAGGCAACAGTAAATAGATACAATGCCATTGTGGCAGAGGCCGGCAGTATGATTGATAATTTAATTGAAGAGGATCGATAGTTATCTTTGACATATAGCTTTAAAGATAATATAATTAGAAGAATACATTTAGAATAATGTATATTGAGAGGTTGTAATGAATTATTTAGATAGTATAAACACACCGGATGATATTAAGAATTTGAATATAGATGAATTAAATATTCTTTGTGGCCAACTGAGAGAATATATTTTAAAAAGTGTTTCGAAAACCGGAGGTCATCTTGCATCCAACTTGGGGATAGTAGAGCTTACAGTTGCCCTGCACAAATTTTTTAATACACCCTATGATAAAATTATATGGGATGTAGGTCATCAGACTTATGTGCATAAAATTCTTACGGAAAGAAAAGACCAAATGGAAACTTTGAGACAGTTTAAAGGTTTAAGCGGATTTCCAAAAAGAAGTGAAAGTATATATGATGTATTTGATACAGGGCATAGTAGCACTTCCCTTTCTGCAGCAATGGGAATGGCTCGTGCCCGTGATTTAAAGAAAGAAAACTATGAAGTTGTAGCAGTTAT
>JAAYRW010000007.1 GCA_012518555.1 Tissierellia bacterium | reverse complement strand
CGAAATAATCCAATTCCTTTTTGATCTTTTCTACTACACTATCTAACTTTTCCTTATCCTTTATAACACTAAATATAATTTTGCTATATGGTTTCCTTCCATCTATAAGCTTTCTTACACTATCCAGCATCGGTAAATTAATATTATGGTCTAAAAGAACTTTCCCCATTCCTTGACTATCTATAGAAGTTGCTCCTATTTCTTCTTCATAAAATAATTCATGTATATCATCAAGCTTATAAATATCATTTAATATTAGTATTAAAGCAAACATATGACCCCTCCCTAACTCTCATGATGTCTTTCATTATACCATATGGGTTTTTACTATTCAACAATCAAAACTTTATACATTCATACTTTCATTAACCTTAAGTACTACTACTTTAGAGGATTTAACTTTGTTTTTAAATAGCTGAGGATCTGCTTTTATAAGTTCGAATGTATCATAGTGCATAGGTACAACTGTCTTAGCTTTAATAAAGTCCGTTGCTTTAACAGCATCTTCTATATCCATAGTAAAGTTGCCACCAATAGGAAGGAAGGCAAGATCAATATTTTCATCTTCCAACAATTTCATATCGTAAGTGAGCCCTGTATCGCCGGCATGATAGACTTTCTTTCCGTTAATCTCTATAACAAATCCACAGGGATTGCCTCCATATAGCATATTTCCATTTTCAGAAATACCAGAGCCGTGAAGCGCATTTGTCATTTTTACACTTCCAAAGTCAAACTTTGTCCTTCCTCCAATATGCATTGCATGAATTCTTAAATCAAATTTGTCTAAGTAGGCAGCAATTTCATGGTTAGCTATTACTAAGGCCTTATTTTTCTTTGCTATTTCAACTGTATCTCCTATATGATCATCATGTCCATGGGTTACATAAATATGTGTTATGTCAGTTAAATCATCGATACTTATGGTACATAAGTCATTACCCTTAATAAAAGGATCAACAATTGCTTTAATGTTTCCTTCCTCAATTAATAATACTGAATGCCCTAAATAAGTAACTTTCATTAAATCACCTCTTTTTATTATATAATACCTCCTTAGCCCATTAAAATCAATATAAAATTAAAATAATGGCGGAAAGTATTCCCTTTACTTAATTTAAGTTGATTTTAAGGAATATCATGATATAATGTTTTATAGTTTGATTGCCTTACTATTGCCTTTAAATTGGAGGTTATAATGAAAAATTACCTAGTCGGATTAGATATAGGTTCTACAACAGTTAAAATTGCTGTATTAGATTATGATAATAATATAATCTATAAGCAATATGAGAGACACTATTCTGATATCAAAAATACCGTTACGGAAATAATTAAAAACTCATCTGAATACCTAAAGGGTAACAAAATCAAAATAAGCGTTACCGGCTCTGGGGCTATTGATGTGTCTAAATACTTAGATATCCCCTTCGTTCAAGAAGTTGTTGCTTCAACAGCAGCTATTGAGAAGTTTATCCCGGATACGGATGTGGTTATAGAACTTGGAGGTGAAGATGCCAAGATAACTTATCTATCTGGAAACTTAGAACAAAGAATGAACGGCTCCTGTGCTGGAGGTACTGGTGCATTTATTGACCAAATGGCTGTATTAATGAAGACAGATGCTGCAGGTTTAAATGAGCTGTCAAAAAAACATACAACTATTTATCCAATTGCATCACGTTGCGGGGTTTTTGCTAAATCTGATGTCCAGCCTTTACTAAATGAAGGTGCAAGACAAGAGGATATTGCAGCTTCGATTTTCCAAGCTGTTGTAAACCAAACCATAAGCGGCCTTGCTCAAGGAAGGCCTATAGAAGGAAATGTAGCTTTCTTAGGTGGACCCTTATTTTTCTTATCTGAGCTTAGAGAAAGGTTTATTGAAACTTTAGAAAATGCAAAAAATACAGTATGTCCTGCCGATGCTAATTACTACGTTGCCATAGGCGCCTCCTTAATGTCGGAAAATAACGAAGAAATATCTTTCGATGAATTTTATAATAGAATAAAAAACAAAATGGATCATTCAAGCTTTGAATATCGTAAGAAAGACTTAGAACCACTATTTGAAAGTCAAGAGGAATATGATAGATTTTTAGAACGGCATAGTAAACATAAAGCAAAAAGGAAAAACATAAAGGAATATACAGGATTAGCCTTTTTAGGCATAGATGCAGGTTCAACTACTACAAAACTAGTACTTATTACAGAAGATGGAGAAATACTTCATTCCTATTATGGAAGTAATGAAGGAAATCCGCTAAACTCTGCAGTTAGAGCTGTTAAAGAAATGTATGAGAAAATGCATCCAGGTATAAGGATTGGAAACACAACTGTAACAGGCTACGGAGAACATTTAATTAAAGCTGCCTTAAATGTAGATGTAGGAGAAATTGAAACTGTAGCCCATTATAAAGCTGCTGACTTTTTCTCAAAAGGAGTAGACTTTATAATTGACATAGGCGGCCAAGATATGAAAAGCATGGTAATCAAAAGCGGAGTTATAGATTCAATTATGCTTAACGAAGCATGTTCGTCTGGTTGCGGTTCATTTATTGAAACCTTTGCTAAATCTTTGGAAATGTCAGTTCATGATTTTGCAGAAGAGGCAATATTAGCTGAACACCCAGTTGACTTAGGTACAAGATGCACCGTATTCATGAATTCAAAAGTTAAGCAGGCTCAAAGAGAAGGGGCTACACTAAGTGATATATCTGCCGGAATTTCCTTTTCTGTAGTTAAAAATGCTTTATTTAAGGTAATAAGATTAACATCTCTAGAATCACTGGGAGAAAAGGTAGTTGTACAAGGAGGAACTTTTTATAATAATTCAGTTCTCCGTGCATTTGAACAAATTACCGGTCGCCAGGTAGTAAGACCGGATATAGCTGGTATAATGGGAGCTTTTGGCGCTGCAATTATTGCAAGAGATAAGTACCAAGAAGGAATTGAAAGTGCTTTTGTTAAAGCTGAAGATTTAGATAAATTTTCTTTTAAAACATCTATGGAGCGCTGCGGTCTATGTACTAATAACTGTTTATTAACCATAAATGAATTTTCTGATGGAAGATTCTATGTTTCCGGTAACCGTTGTGAAAAAGGTGCAGAAAAATATATATCTGTAGAAAAAAAGGAATCACTGCCTAATTTATATAAATATAAAAATAAACGACTTTTCAGTTACAAACCATTAGCCCTTAAAGAAGCTAAAAGAGGTATTATTGGAATTCCAAGAGTATTAAATGTGTATGAAGATTATCCTTTCTGGTTTACATTTTTTAGCCAATTAGGATATAGGGTAGTACTTTCAGGCGTTTCCAGCAAAAGAATTTATGAATTAGGAATGGGAACTATACCATCGGAATCCGTTTGTTATCCAGGAAAAATAGCCCATGGCCATATAGTTGATCTAATAAATAAAAAGGTCAAAAAAATATTCTATCCTTGTATTTCATATACTATAAAGGAAGATGAAGAAGCAGGCAACCACTTTAACTGTCCTATTGTAGTATCTTACCCTGAATCAATAGAGGCAAATGTAGATCTTGAAGGTATAAGATTTTATAAACCTTTTTTAAACCTTAATGATAAAGAAAGAGTAGTACAAAAGCTCTTCAAGGAAATCGGTGGTCCTGAAAACTTAAGTTTAGATGAAATTAGAAATGCTGCTGACAAAGCCTACCATGAATTGTTCACCTATAAAGAGGATGTTTTAGAGGAAGGAAGAAAAGCACTAAAATATATAAGAGATAATAATAAAAAAGGTATTGTTCTTGCTGGTAGGCCATACCACATAGATCCTGAAATAAACCATGGTATATCAGAAATGGTTGAAAGTTATGGTTTAGCAGTTTTCTCTGAGGATTCCTTGGAAAACTTATATCCTATAGAAAGACCCCTTAGAGTAATAGACCAGTGGGCATACCATACAAGGTTGTACAGAGCAGCTAGCTACGTTTCCAATACAGATGATCTAGAATTAGTCCAGCTTAATTCCTTCGGCTGTGGATTAGATGCAGCAACTACAGATCAAGTTAGTGAAATACTGGAAAAAAACAATAAAATATATACTGTAATTAAAATAGATGAAATAACTAATTTAGGGGCAGTAAGAATTCGATTACGTTCATTACTTGCTTCTATGGAAGAAAGAGAAAGAAGCGGCATAGTTCATAAGCCTGTTGGAAAAGAGGCAAAGAGAATTACTTTCACTAAAGAAATGAGGAAAAATCACACTATATTGGTTCCTCAAATGTCACCTATACATTTCCAATTCATTGAAACGGCTGCTAAAATGTCCGGTTATAATGCTGTGGTTCTTCCTGCCGTTGATAAAGAGGCAGTAGATGTAGGTTTAAGAGTTGTAAACAACGACGCTTGTTACCCGGCTATAATAGTTATTGGTCAACTGATAAATGCATTAGAGTCAGGAAAATATGACTTAAATAACACTTCCCTTATGATTTCTCAAACGGGAGGAGGTTGTAGGGCTACCAACTATATAGCCTTTATTAGAAAAGCATTAGAAGATGCCGGTTACGGCAATATTCCTGTAATTTCTTTTAATGTTGTAGGTCTTGAAAAACAGCCAGGCTTTAAAATAACACCTGCTTTTGCTAACAGACTTATAATGTCTGTAGTTATTGGAGATACTTTAATGCGTGCTATATATAGAACCAGACCTTATGAAAAGATTAAAGGATCAGTAAATAAGCTTTATGAAAAGTGGGTCAAAGTTTCCCACAATGTAGTTAAAAAAGCAAAATTATCAGAATACAAAAAACTCATAAAAAATATAGTAGAAGATTTTGATAATATTGAATTAAATGAAAGTGTAAAAAAGCCAAAGGTAGGTATAGTAGGAGAAATACTTGTAAAGTTCCATCCTAATGCAAACAATGATGTGTTTTCTCTTTTAGAAGAAGAAGGGGCAGAAGTAGTTGTTCCAGATTTATTGGACTTCTTCTCCTACAGTGCTTACAACAGTGTAATTAAATACGATGAGCTACTATTAGGGAATCAAGCCACTAAGGCAATAAACAATGCAGCCGTAAAAATCTTAGATTTATATAAGAAGCCAAGTGTGGAGGCTTTCAGAAATTCAAAGAGATTTTTACCTCCTGCAAATATTAAGGAACTGGCACATAAAGCTAAAAAATTTCTATCATTAGCAAATCAATCAGGTGAAGGATGGTTTTTAACTGGGGAAATGATTGAACTTTTAGACAGGGGAGTTGACAATATACTATGTTTACAACCTTTTGCTTGTCTTCCAAACCACATAACAGGTAAAGGAATGATTAAAAAACTAAAAGACGCCTATCCTTTATCAAACATAGTCCCTATAGATTACGATGCAGGTATTAGCGAAGTAAATCAAATAAACAGAATAAAGTTAATGCTTACAAATGCAATAAGAAATATGAAGTTAACAGAAAAAGAAAGTACCGTCTCTTCTTGAGACAGTACTTTTTCTTTATCCGATAGTGGCTACTATTATTGCTTTAATAGAATGAAGTCTATTTTCCGCTTCATCAAAAACTATTGAATGAGGCCCCCTAAATACTTCATCGGTAACTTCCCTTATATCATATCCTAATTCCATTTGCTCCCTTGCCATTTTCGTTTCAAAGTCATGGAAGGCGGGAAGGCAATGCATGAATTTAACATCCTTATTAGCAGTTGCTTTTAACAAATCTGTAGTTACTTTGTAAGGTGAGAGTAACTTTACCCTTTCAGGTATTTTGTCTTCTTCCCCCATGGAAGCCCAAATATCAGTATAAATTACATCTGCTCCCTTAACTGAATCTATACTGTCGGATATTTCAATTTTTCCACCACTTTGTTCTGCAACTTCATTTACTTTATTTAAAATATCTTTATCTAATTGATCTGCCAGTTCCTTTGGTCCAAATGCAACATAGTGCATTCCCATTTTTGCACAACCATACATCCATGCATATGACATATTATTTCTTATATCTCCAGCAAACACTACCTTAACCTCATTTAAAGCTTTATCAACATGTTCTTCAATTGTAAGAAAATCTGCCAATATTTGTGTAGGATGATCCGTATCTGTTAAGCCATTCCAAACAGGTATTCCTGAATATTTAGCTAATTTTTCAACAACTTTTTGATCGAATCCTCTATACTCTATACCATCAAAGAATCTGCCTAGTACTTTTGCTGTATCTTCCAATGATTCTTTTTTATCTATTTGAGAGTTGTGGGAATCCAGGTATACAACATGTGCACCCTCATCTAAAGCAGCCACCTCAAATGCACATCTAGTTCTAGTGGATGTTTTATCAAATATTAAAACTATATTTTTTCCCTTTAGTAAATATTTATAATTACCTGATCTCTTTTTCTCCTTAAGAATATGTCCTAAGTCGATTAAATATCTAATTTCATCTTGTGTAAAATCCATTAATGTTAAAAAACTTCTACCTTTTAAATCTATCGTCATAATAACGTCCCTCCGCTAATAATTATTAACATTTTTGTATGTTTAATATATTATCAGAGTTTATATTCAATTGCAATAGTTTTTTTATAATTTTTTACTAATATATTCACTTTGTTTAAATTTGAATCTACATCTAACAATTCGCGCATTCATCATTAATATCCGGGGGTATATAAGAAGATTCAATATTTATAATATGTGTTTTGCCTGTATAAACATACAATGTATACAATGTATAAATAATCTAATCCCGAAAGACTTGTAATTCCTCTATTTTCTATATCCTATAGTTGAAAAAATAAATTATATATGCAAAACACCCTTCTGACGAAGAAAACTACGGACTGAATTTTAGAATAGTAATTGCTAATCCAACCAGCATTGAAAGAATGGGAGAGTTGGAACATTAAAACAGCTGATGATTTGACTTCATCAGCTGTTTTAATGTTTTAACCCGGCGACGTCCTACTTTCCCGGGCGGTCTCCCGCCAAGTATCATCAGCGCTGAAGAGCTTAACTTCCGTGTTCGAGATGGGAACGGGTGTGTCCTCTTCGCTATTGTCACCGGATTATTATGTT
>JAAYRW010000072.1 GCA_012518555.1 Tissierellia bacterium | reverse complement strand
ATTTATTTACCATCATTTGGGTAGCTATTACTGTCACGTCTGTACCCTGGCGTTTTATATCTGCTAATCCTAAGGGTATTAGATAGTCACCATCGGGAACTTCCCCTTTAACTCCATATGCCAACTTATGTTCAAAGAATACAACAGGATCCTTTCCTCTTATTGCATACTTTAACATTCCTTTGTAATCGGCTGCCGTACTAGGTATAGCAATCTTAAGACCTGGAATATTCATCACTAAGGCTTCTATACATTGAGAGTGTTGGGCTGCTGCTGTTACCCCTGCACCATTGGGCAAACGCAACACGACGCAACATTCATTACCTTCAGCTTGCATACCCGCCATATAACGTGATTTAGATATTTGATTTAGCAAATAATCCATGGCAACTCCAGCAAAATCAGAAAACATTAATTCAGGTACCATCTTCATACCCATGTAGGCTCCTCCTGCTGCTAAACCCATTATAGCTGTCTCTGAGATAGGAGTATCTATTATGTTATCAGGAAATTTATCATAAAGTCCGGCTGTTACTCCAAAGCAACCACCAAACTTTCCAACATCTTCACCTATTACAAACACTTCTTTATTTAATGCAATCTCTTCAGCTAAGGCTTCATTAATTGCTTGAGATACTGTAATTTTCCTCATTATTTGTCGCCCCCTTCATAAAAATAAAATACATCCTCGTATCCTTCAGGTCCTTCAGGATATGGACTTTCTTCAGCAAATTTCTGAGCAGCATCTACTATTGCCAATTGTTCTTCATAAATATCCTTCATTTGCTCTTCATTTAATATATTTCTTTCTAAAAGAACTTTTTCAAATCGAGCTATAGGATCTTTTTTCATCCACATTTCAACTTCCTCTTTTGTTCGATAGGGTGTTGGATCCCCCTCAAAATGTCCATGATGACGGTAAGTTTTAAATTCAACAACTGATGGTCCACCGCCTTGACGAGCTCTTTCAAAAGCTTCTCTTGTTGCTTCAATAACTGCTAATATATCGTTACCGTCAGCAGTTAAGCCAGGCATTCCATAACCAGCTGCTCGCGCTGATAAATCATCTACAAGGGAAGATTCTTTACTAGACATGGAAATTCCATAACCATTATCAACTATAATAAATACAACAGGTAAATTCATAACACTTGCTAAATTCATTCCTTCATGAACATCCCCACGGTTTGCTGCACCGTCTCCAAACACTGTAACTGCAATGTTTCCATCATTTCTAACCTTATGTGCAAATCCATAACCATTAATAATAGTTTGAGCAGCACCTAGTATTCCGTTGCAACCTATAGCTCCTACCTTAGCTTTACAAGCATGCATGGAGCCTCCTTTTCCTTTATTACAACCTGTTTCCTTACCATATAACTCTGCCATTAATTCATTAGGAGTAATGCCTAAACCTAAAAGCAAACCGTGTTCTCTATGGCTAGACCCAACACTGTCCCCAGCTTTTATGTTATAATTGGTACCTGCCATAAATGCTTCCTGTCCTATTCCTAGATGAATAAAACCAGGCATTACACCCTTTGCAAACAAATCTGATGCCCGCTGTTCAAATAAGCGAATCAGCCACATTTGACCATATAATTTAATTAAATCTTCCTTTGATACTTTCATGATTTATTCCTCCTATTTTATTAAAATACTTATACAATCCCTGACCCTCTTCTATGAAAAATCCATCTTCTGATGCTGCTTTTAAAGTTTCATGAATGTCTATTACATTAGGTCCTAATGGAGACAATTCTATTTCAATTTTATCATTTTTACTAAAAGATACTTCTCGTTCTCCATCTAAAGCTACCATACCTTCCAGTGACTTAATTTTTACTTTTTCACCTAAATTAATTCTCCTATAACTAGAAAGTTTGATTGAACTCATCATACCTGGTGCCATCGGTACCCATGTTTTCAACTGACCACTTTGTCCCATTTCCACATAGAGACCGTAAGGCTCATCCTCGTCTATAGGATTGACACTTCCTGCAATTGCAGACATACCTAAACAAGTAGGTTTAGCAACTGTCACTAGAAGTTCCCGCAAGGAATTTGGATCATACAAGGCTCGTGCCCCCACAAACAAATCATTAGTTACTACTGCATCAATAAGTGCAATATCTACTAATTCATTATTTTTATATATATTAAGTTTTTTGCACCTATTAACCTTCAGATATTTCTTTTTATAGTCTTTTTCAGCAACAACTGCTGCCATACCGGCTATTGTCCCTTCAAGCATCATTGGAAATACATTATTAGTGCCTGTTGATATAGGTATTAGTGGAATATCACCACAAGACTTTGCAACTGCTCTATTTGTTCCATCTCCTCCTAGGGTAATTATACAAGAAGCCCCCATGTCCTTTCCTGATGATGGATTTGCTATTATTCCAATCATTTAGATACCCTTACAGATATTTTGATATATCACTACCTGCTTTACCCATAATCGCCAATACTGTTCCAATGGGCACTTCATTATCTTCTTCTACTAATATTTTTAATATAGTGCCTGCTTCCTTAGCTTCAATTTTGTTAGTGATTTTTTCACTTTCAATTTCACATAGTTCTTGTCCAGCTTCTACCTTGTCCCCTTCCTTAACAAACCACTCTGATAGATTAATGTCGGCCTCCATCATACCTAACTTTGGCATTATGATTTCTTGAATCATATCTCTTCCTCCTTAAAGTTTTAATTCTTTACTACTTTTCAATTATGTAGTTATATATATTTATGTATTACTTTTAAAATATATGCTTAAAAATTAAACAAGCACTGAAAACCTCATGCTTTCAGTGCTTGTTTAACTTTATTAAATTTTGACCTTAAACCCAATGAATATTAGGGCCAAACCTTATGATTACTTTTCAAAAGCTACTTTAATTCTTGCTAAAGCTTCATCCAATTGCTCATAACTACTAACTATTGGAGGAGCAAATCTTATTGTTCTTTCGTGAGTTTCTTTTGCAAGAACTCCCTTTTCAATAAGTTTTTCAACGTATGGAGCAGCATCTTCTTTAAATTCTACACCTATTAGAAGACCCCTTCCTCTAACTTCTACTATATCATCATTTTTAATTTCTTTTAATTTAGACATAAAGTAATTGCCTTTTTCTTCAGCTTGTTTTGGATAATCATCTCTTTCTAATATTTCCAAAGCTTTCATTGAAACAGCAGCTCCTAATGGATTTCCTCCAAAAGTAGAACCGTGAGATCCTGGTGTAAATACATTTAATATATGGCTATCTGCCGCTATTGCAGATACAGCAATTATTCCGCCACCTAAAGCTTTTCCTAAAACATAAATATCAGGAACTACTCCCTCATGCTGGCAGGCGAACATTTTACCAGTCCTTGCAAATCCTGTTTGAACTTCATCGGCAATAAATAATACATTATTTTCTTTGCAAATTTCATAAGCTTCTTTCATAAATCCTTCAGGAGGAATTATAACTCCTGCTTCCCCTTGAATAGGCTCCATCATAAATGCAACTGTATTGGGAGTTATTGCTTCCTTTAACTCTTCTATATTTCCGTATTCTATAACTTTAAATCCCGGAGTGTAGGGACCATATCCTTTTCTGGCGTCTTCATCGGTACTCATAGATACAATAGTTATTGTTCTGCCGTGGAAATTATCTTTACAAACTATAATTTCTTGTTTTCCGTTTTCTATGCCATTTACTAAGTTACCCCATCTTCTTGCAGTTTTTAAAGCGGTTTCAACTGCTTCTGCACCAGTATTCATAGGCAGTACCATTTCTTTTCCTGTAAACTCACATAATTTCTCCATCCAATCTCCTAAAACATCATTATAGAATGCTCTGGAGGATAATGTTAATTTATCTAGCTGATCCTTAGCTGCTTGTATTAATTCAGGATGTCCATGACCAAAGTTTAGTGCTGAATATGCACTTAGCATATCATAAAACTCTTCACCTTCCGGGTTTTTTACAATTATACCGTCAGTTTCTGAAAAGACAACTTCCTTAGGCTTGTAATTATGCGCTCCGTACTTTTCCGTTTTTTCGATAACTTTTTTTGATGAATGCATATGAAACCTCCAAAATTTAATTTTTCTAGCAAATCATTAACTTATATAAAGTTTAACATTAGAAAGAGTAAAGCGCAATATTAATTTGTTATTGGCGGATTAAATTTAAGGCATTTATTACTTTAGGTACTATTTGCTTTTTTCTTGAAACACATTTGCTAATATAAATTCCTTGGTATACATTTTCCTTTTCAAAAATACTTTTTACCAGCTTTTCCTTAGATGAAGTGTAGAAAATATAAGAACCTTCATTTACTATATCTGTAACTGCCATAATAAATAAATAGAAATCTCTACTATCAGTAATACTATCGATTATTTCTACAAATTCATCCTTCCTATTCATAATTTCTTTAATATCTAGGGTAAATACTTGTGAAATACCTACATTTTTATAAACTAAGTTGAATTTTTTGAAATCTTGGTAAATAATTTCTTCAATTGACTTACCTTCCAAAGATGTTCCTTTTTTAAACATTTCCATTGCATATGAATGTAAGTCAATATCTAAAATTTTCAAAAGTTCATTAACGGCATATCTATCTACTTCAGTAGTAGTAGGTGATTTAAAAAGCATTGTATCAGAAATTATCCCAGACAGCATAAGCCCTGCAATATTTTTATCGATTTCTACATTGTTTTCCCTGTGCATTTGGAAAATAATGGTGTTTGTACTGCCTACAGGATTATTTCTAAAACTTATAGGAACAGAAGTTTTAATATCTCCTATTTTGTGGTGATCTATAACTTCTAAAATTTCTGCTTCTTCAATACCATCAGCACTTTGATTCATTTCATTATGGTCAACTAAGATGACAGTTTTTCGCTTTGGATTGATTAAATTATTCCTGCTAAGCAAGCCTAAATACTTTTTATCTTTAGATATAACCGGGAATTTAGAATGTTTAGACTGTTCAATAGCCTCTTTACAATCGTGTAAATAATCTTCCTCAGAAAACATCATAATATCATCTTTTTTCATAATAGCATCTACATACTTTGCTAGAGAAATATTCTTAGCAGTGTAGTAGGTTTGGTAGGGGGTACTTATAATATTAACTTTATTTTGGCCAGCCCTTTCAACTAAGTATTGAGGAACTTCTAAATCTCCGGTAACTATTATAAGATTTACCCTTATATCTATGGCATACTGGATAATATCGTATCTATCACCTACTATAACTATAGAGTTTTCATTCATTATTGCTGATTTTTTTAAAGTTTCCCCTTCAAAAGATGCCACCAAAACATTTCCTTGGATAAATTCATCCAACTTAACAACACTTTTTCCTAAAAGTGTTTCAATAATATTATCATAGGAGGTAGATAAATTTTGCTGATTTGTATTTATAAGACTCATCGCAATATCTTTCATAGTAATAATTCCCATCAAATTATTGTCTTCATCGACGATGGGAAGAGTTCGTAATTTGTTTTCATTCATATGAAAATAGGCAAAATGAACTGAACGATCTTTTCTAAAGGGTTTTACTCTGTCAAAATCTAAATCCTTTACTTGGATTTTTACATTATCTAAAATTTCAGGTACTTCAGTATTGAAATATTTTAGAACGAATTCCGTTTCCTTGTTAATATTCCCTAAAATATAAGGTTTAGAAGGTTGGTTAATTTTGTTTTTTAGCTCTGCCAAAGCTATAGCAGAACACACACTATCTGTATCCGGCATCTTATGGCCGAAAATTAAATTGTACTTCATAAGTCCTCCTTAGCTTTTAAATCTTAAATCTTTTCCGTAAAACTTAAGGGGTATGAAATTATTAAATATTCTGGATGTTATTCTGTCAGAATAAGTATCTCTTAACTGCTCTAAGGATAAATTTGTTGATATAATTGTCTTTTTCTCTGTTATCATTCTTTCGTTAATAATATTGAAAAGTTCTGCATTTGTAAATGAATTACTTAACTCTGTTCCTAAATCATCTATTATCAGTAAGTCACAGTCAAAGATCATCTTGTAGTTAATTCTATTTTCCTCACTTTCTGTATGTTTGTTAAACTTATGGTTTTCAACAGTTTCAAACAAAGAAAATGACGTTTGATAGAGGACGGAAATTTCTTGGTTTAATAATTCGTAGGCAATACAGTTACACATAAATGTTTTTCCTAATCCTGTCCCTCCGTAAAACAAGAGGTTAACATTAGTATTATGAAAGTTACTACAAAAATCTTCACTAATTTCTAAAACATAGTACATATTCTGTCTTGGAGTTAATCTTTCGTTTTTATAGGGTTCATTGCTAAATACATTTATATCGAAAGTATTGAAATTTTCCTTTTTAAGCATTTCAACCATGTTAGACATAGTGTATAAGTTTTTTATTATTTGTTTATTAAAACAACTACATCTTTTATCATCTGAACTATATCCCGTATCATTACAAGTTCTACACTCATATTTAGGTGTTAGATAATCTTCTGCTATATTGTTCTCTTCATAAAGAGATTTTCTTTCTTTTTTTAATTTTTCGATATCTTCCCTTAATTTATTTACTTGGATGTCTATATTTTCCGGAGAAGACAAAAAAAGTTTAGACAAATTAATACTTAATAATTTAATTTCCACTTCAATTTCGGATAACCGAGGTATTTCTCCATATAGTTTTTCCTTTCTTTTATCTGCATCATGGGCAGCCTTTAATCTCTTTTTATTATAGGCTGTCATAATATTTTCAATTATTTGTTTATTAATTGTTCTCATCTCCTTCCTCTGGAACATCTAATCCTAATTTTTTTAGTTTGCTTTCAAATCTTTTCCTAGCAATACTTTCAAGGTCATCTCCTGAAAAATCTTCACTTTGAATGAAATTATGAAATTTATTCTTAGTCTTTGAAGCTTCCTTGCTTGTTGCTTTTGCCTTAGTTGGAGGCTTTGTGTCATACTTTAAATCCTCGATTGTTTTAAATCCTTTTTCATGCCATTGACTTAGTATTTTATCGAAGTAATTTAAATTAGGATTGCTAATTTTAGTAGAATTATCCAAACACCTTAAAATCATCTCCATTGAAAATTCCCATTCATCGATCCATTTATCGATAATTCTCATTTCAGCCTCAGTTAAAGTACGGTGGAAACCTAAAGCCTTGCTAATCCTCGAATAAGTTGAAAAACGGTCATTTCTTTTTTCCAGATATTCAACCATAGTATCTAAATCTACAACCCCTTCATCATGCCAGGAAGAAACTACTGATTCAATATAGCTAAACCTTTTGATTTTTTTATTATTTATACAGTAGCTGAAGGCCTGTACCATAATTGAAGGAGATGTTTTATATTTGTTAGACCATGTAATAATTTTACGCCTTTCATTAACACTTAAGGGTCTGCCTAACATATCTTCTATTTCTTCCATCATATTTTTTATTTCAGGATTGCTGGCAGAAGTAAGTAGCTGTTCATTACTTGCATATACCTTATTATGGCTTTCTTCACTATTTACTTTAGCCGTATGTATGTAGACATTTTCCACATAGTATTGCTTTAAGTTAACAAATTCTACTATATAGTTATATTCTTCATCAGTTTTATGCTTAATGATAATCCCCTCATTTTCCCAATAGTCCCAAGCCTTTAAAACGTCTGTTAAAGGAATATTTAAATTTTTAGCAATTGTTTCATTATTGAAACTTATTCTTTCTCTAGCACATTTATATCCCATTATATATACTTTAACATATGTTCCATCAGCCAAAGGCATATAATCATTTATAAAAATATTCTCTATGGGGGTATCCCCTAGGTCCTTTTTCATTTCTTGAAGAATAAAATACATATTTTTCTCCTTTTCTTCAATTTTCTACAGAAAATTTGTAATATAATTGTAACAATATTGTTATAAGTTTGCGAAAACATTTTCAAATTAAAAGAGTTGACATTTTGTTATAATGTAGACTATAATTATCACAGATATATAGAGTAGCTTTTAGTACTTTATTATATCATTTTTTTATTAAGAAATATAGTTAAATATTGATGTGTGAAAAACTATAACAACTGGGAAGTATATTATGAAAAATCGAATTTTATCATTAGTCAATAATTTAAAGAAAAAGAAAACTTGTGATATTTTTAAACAATTAGAAGAAAAAAAAGTTAGACAACCACTCAAATTTACAAAGCAAGCTAAAGGAGCCCTAGTCCTGCTCCTATCAACAACCCTCATATTAATCGGAATCTATACGTCAAACTATCTAAAAACCCACGAAAACAATGTATTTTCTACAGACAGTTTCACCATTATTTCGGAAGGAAAAGAACTGTGTAAAATCAGGGACCCGGAACTGTTGGATCTTGCTTTAGAAAATTTAAACAAAGAATTAGAAAGAAAAGCTGACCATGAAATTACTATAGAAAATAAATTTGAAATAGTAGAATCAAAGGCAAAAGACAATGAAATAGCATCTGAAAGAGAACTATATGATTTACTAAAAAACAATGTTGCTTATTCCATTATGGCTTATTCCATTAACATTGACGGAAAGCGGGTAGGCCTAGTAAATTCCAGAAAAGAGGCAGAATCGGTAATCGAAGAAGTTAAGGACTATTTTACAAAAGATTACGACTCAGAAAGCTTGTTAGAAGTAACAACGGTTGAAGATATTGTAATAGAACAAGTAAAAGCAAGAAACTTAGAAATTCAAGATAAAGAAAGTTTAGTAAACTACATAATAAAAGGAACCGACGAAGAACAAACATATATAGTGGAAAAGGGCGACACTTACTGGACTATTGCAGAATATTTCAAGATGTCATTAGATGATTTAATAACTGCAAACCCTAATTCGGATCCCGAAAGAATCCAAATTGGAGATGAATTAAATTTAATCGTACCCAAACCCTTTATTAATGTACAGGTAAAAAGAACAGTTATTCAAGAAGAAAAAGTACCCTATGAAACTGAATATGCATATGTTTCATATATGTACAATGATGAAGAAGTAATAACTAAACGAGGAGAATATGGTATTTCAGAAATTGAAGCCATAGTAACAGAACAAAACGGTATTCAAGTAGAAAAAGAAGTATTAACAGAAAAAGTTATAACAGAACCAGTTACACAATTAGTAACTACAGGTACGCAAGATCCACCTCCGAAAAAAGGAACAGGATACTTTATAAATCCTCTACCTGGCTCAATTATATCATCCAGATTCGGCTCTAGATCCGGTGGATTCCACTTAGGTCAAGATATGGCTAAAGCATCAGGTTCTGCCATAAAGGCTGCTGATGGCGGTACAGTTACATTTGCAGGCTGGTCAGGAAGCTATGGCTATATGGTGGACATAGACCACGGCGGAGGTTTTACAACCAGATATGCTCATTGCAGGGAACTTTACGTATCTGCAGGAGAAAAAGTTTACCAGGGGAAAGTAATTGCAGCAGTAGGCTCTACCGGAGTATCCTCAGGACCCCACCTACACTTTGAAGTAAGAAAATACGGCTCAGTAGTTAATCCTGCAGCTTATATAGGAATACAATACAGATAAGTCTGTTAATATAGATAAACTTAGTAGATTAAACCGATGGATGTGAAATTCATCGGTTTTTATTTGTTTTATAGCACCATAGAATTTACTCGGTAACATCACTTGTAAAGTATAGTCGAAAAATAAGAAAAATATCCGCTCTGGTTTTCGGCCACGAATAATTCTAAAGCTCATTCCGGCTAAATATTTTTCTTATTTTTTTTTGGTGTTTTTTATACCCAACTTCATCTTTCTCGATCGTATTTAAAAAATGATTAGTTATCATATATAGCTGTTAGGCCTTCTCTTGTTTTTCAGATATTGTGTATTGCAATATTTTCCTTTTTTTGATTAAAATATTGCTTGCAATTTTTGAAATTCCATAATACTATATAAAAGTATAATATTATTTAGGGGGAGCCCTAACAAAAGATTGTAAAGGATGGAAGAATGATATATTTAGACAATAGATTTATGGAGGTAGCACTACCCATCATTGAGCACCAAGAATACCAGCCAATGAAAAGTATTAAGCACCATGATGAAAGTGTATTCGATCATTCCATAAAAGTTGCTTTTTATGCTTATCAGATAGCTTATAAATACGGTTTAGACTGGGAATCAACTATAAGAGGAGCATTGCTCCACGATTTCTTTTTATATAAATTTAAAAAAACATTTAGTTTTAGAATAATTACCGACTCTATAAAACACGCTATAAGTCATCCCATAATAGCATTTGAAAATGCAAGCAAGTATTTTAACTTAAACCAAAAAGAAGAAAATATCATTAAGGGACATATGTTTCCCTTCGGTTTCCCTAAATCCAAGGAAGCCTGGATCGTAAGCTTGGTGGACAAGTACATTGCAGTATTTGAATATTCTTCAAACTTTAAAAAGATGGCACTTAGAAAGGAGCCTGTATATAATACAAAGTAAACATTCCGTTAAAGGGATGTTTTTTTTATGTCTAGTCCCTTTCCATAAGAAATTTAGAGAGATTGTAAAAAATCTGTTTATTTATTTCATAAATGGGTAATATTTAAATATATATTAATAAATAACTTGAAAGGGGCTGACTGAATGAGATTTTCTATCTATAGCAAAAATATACAACTTACCGATGCGTTAAGAGAGGCAACAATTAAAAAGTTAAGGAGGCTTGACAAGTTTTTTCGACAGGACGTAGAAGCTAAGGTTGTTTTAAGTGTCGAAAAGAAAATACATAAGGTAGAGGTTACTATTCCTTTCAATGGTAGGATTGTACGTGTAGAAGAGACTTCCGATGATATGTACAACGCCTTAGACGAATCGGTTGAATCTTTAGAACGACAAATAAGGAAACACAAAACGAAACTTCAAAATAGAAGATATGCAAGTGAATCAATTAAATTTGAAAATATAGAGCCCTTAGACATTGAGGATGAAGAAGAATTTAAAGTAGTAAAAACAAAGCGTTTTGCAATAAAACCCATGAATATAGAAGAAGCAATATTGCAAATGGATTTATTGAAACATAATTTCTTCGTATTTCTAAATGCTGAAACAGAAGAAGTAAATGTAGTATATAAGAGAAAAGACCAAAACTATGGTTTAATAGAGCCGGAACTTGAATAAACCTTACCTCCGAATTATAAGATGAGTAAAAAGACGTATTAAATGCGTCTTTTTACTCTTTTAAACTTCCTTTGACGAATATTGTATAAATTTATCATTTCCTTTACCTAATATTTATACCTACCATTCATTGCAAACTCATCCACAAAATTGTCCACAGTTGTGGATTACTTGTGTACAAACTGTAAATTTTAAAGGTTGAAATTCCAACAAAAAATATTTTTAATTTATTTCAAAATAACCCTTGACAAAATATTAGCTTAAAGTCTCCGATTTCTAGGAGTTGTTAACAATTCTATCAACAGATGTGGATAAGTCTCTTTATTAAAGAACAAAACTTCTTTTTTGCCTAGAATGTTAAATTTTATTAATTTGATTTAACTCTTTATTAATTAGTTGCGCAAAAAATATCAAAGTATTTCAATATTTAAAAATAAGTTTTCAATCTTTATGCATATTTAATTATTTGCTTTTAGAAATTTAATAAGCCCAGTTATTTTTATTCATAAATAGACGCACTTTAACTTCTTCCTAGGTGAACAATTATTTTCATTAAGAATATACTAGCCATAGTAGGAATGAGGTGGAATAATTGATAAAACTTTACTACCTACCATTAGATAATATTGAAGTAACCAGCCCTTATGGAAAAAGAAATATAAGAGTTAATAACAAATACTATTGGTGGCATAACGGTGTAGACCTTAAGGCCAATATAAACACCCCTGTCTATGCAATAGCTAGCGGCAAAGTAATGGCTGCTGCACACAGTAATAGCTATGGCTACTACCTAGCCATAGACCACGGCAACTACGCTAGCTTATACGGCCACTTAGCTAGCTTCAAGCTAAAAAACGGCGACTTAGCCAAAGCTGGAGCTATAATTGGATATTCAGGCAATACGGGAGATGTAACAGGTCCCCACCTTCATTTTGAAATACGCCTTGGAAAATATGAAAACTTTTGGGACAGGGCCTACTGCGACAGCAATGTTTTTATGAACACTGTAGACCCTATGTTATTTATAGATAAATTTATCCAAAGAAATAAGAAGCTAAGTCTTGAAGAATCTATTAACCTAGTTAAATCTGCAGCCGGATTAGAAGAAAGAACTATGGAATATATAGCAAGCCACTATAAATTCGGAGAAGATTTAGTAAAGAAATTAGCAAAAGCGATAAATTTATAGTTTATCGCTTTGTTAATTTTTTCTAATTCTATGTTTACTTTTCCACCATTTGTGGTATATTAATGTTAATCAATAAATTAGGAGGATACTATGGCAAGTTTCGGAAACCCATTTGGTGCTAATGTGCCAAGAAAATTAACTAAGGACGAATTAATTCAAGCAATAAGACTGGATATTGCCGGAGAATTAGAAGCAATCTATGTTTATGATGCTCACATACAAGCAACCGATGACCCTGTTACTAAAAGAGTTTTAGGAGACATAAGAGACGAGGAAAAAGCACATATAGGCGAGTTATTAACATTACTTAAATATTTAGACCCTAAAGAAGCAGAATTTCTTGCTGAAGGAGAAGAAGAAGTAAGAGAAATGCTTGCAGAATTAAATATCCAAGCTAACCCTACACCTGCTACTTCAGATAATGAAAAAGCTAGTACTGTAGGAAGTTTATTAGATGAATAGGAGGATACTATGGACTTTTTATTTAGAGAGGATTCACCCATATCGGCAGAGCTTTGGGCACAAATAGACAAGGAAGTAACATCCATGGCAAAAAAAGTATTAGTAGGAAGAAGATTCCTTCATCTTTACGGCCCCTTAGGTGCCGGAGTTCAAAGCATCAATATTGATGACTTAAGCCAATTAGAAGAAAGAGAAGGCAGTATTGCTACTATAAAGGGAAGAAAGTTTCTACAATTACCCTTGTTAAATCAAGATTTCAGCCTACTGTGGAGAGACTTAGAACATAGTAAAAAAACTGGAATGCCGGTAGATTTATCTTCCGCATTACAGGCAAGTGCTGCTATAGCTCGAAAAGAAGATGACCTAATTTTTAATGGTAATAAAGAATTAGGCTATGAAGGACTTCTTACAGCTGAAGGAACTACCAAACTTCCTTTAAGTAACTGGGAAGAAGGAGAAAATCCCGTAAAAGATATAACAAGCGGTATTAGTAAGCTATTAGAAAAACAATTAGTTGGAAAATATGCATTAGTTATAAGTACCGACCTATTAGTTAAACTTCAGAGAATTCAACCGGGAACAGGAGTTACCGAATACGAAAGATTAAGTAAATTAGTAGGCGGTAATATCTACCATACTACAGTAATGGGAACAAATAAAGCTGTCTTAGTTTGTCCAGAACCACAAAATATGGACTTGGCAGTAGGTCAGGATATGCTAACGTCCTACCTGGAAGATAAAGATTTAAACCACTATTTCCGAATAATTGAAACCATACTATTAAGAATTAAAAACAAAAATGCTATAGTAGTATACGAAT
>JAAYRW010000071.1 GCA_012518555.1 Tissierellia bacterium | reverse complement strand
TTCACCAGGAGCAATATATACCATTTCATAGCCTATTGCATTTGCCCTTCTTACAAGTATCTCTACTAGATCGTCACAAAAGTTAAAGCCGACAACTGTAATAGTTAAAAAGACAATAACAACGAAAAATATTCTTCTTCTTAATTCACTTAGATGTTCAACAATACCCATTTCGCCACTTGGCTTTTTAGCTTTCTTCTTAACGGCTCTTCTTATCACTCTATTTCTCCAATGTTAAATTTCTTCTGTTAAATCTCTTCTGTATCATCCTCTTCTGTTCCTTCTTCTATACCATCTTTGAAACCTTTGATGGTCTTACCAAAAGTCTTCCCTAATTTTGGCAATTGTTTTGGTCCAAATATTACTAAAACAATAAGTAAAACTACTAATAATTCCTGCGTTGAAATTCTTCCAAACATATTATCCTCCTATAAAATTAACTTTCTTGTTTAATTTCTGTTTTTGTTTCTTGCCAATCTATTGATTCTTGTGTTTCTTCTGTTTCGTGTATTTCTACTGTTTCTACAGCTTTTTCCTGCTTCTCTTCTGAGTCTTCTGATTCTGCAGGAATGCTTTCTTTTTTCTTTGGTTTTCCAATGTCGTCTACAGACTTTTTAATATCTTTAGTGATAGTTGTTAAAGGTTCAACTGCTTCCTTTAACGGTTTCTGCACTTCTTCCAAAGGTTCTACAATACTTTCATTAATATCTTCTGTCAGCTTATCGGCATAAACTTTTACAGAGCTGAGTAACTTTCCAGCTTTTTTTGCATATTTAGGCATCTTTTCCGGCCCAAGTACCAATAATGCTACAACAAATATTACCAGAAGTTCTGATGTGCTAACTCTCACGAATAATCCCCTCTCCTCCTTAAAAATACTTACATTTCCTTCATAATTTCTCCTATAAAAAATAAAAGCAAATGTAATTTTAAGCCTTTGTTAAGTTGTTTCGGTTCAATAATAGCATAATGTAAATTTAATGTCAATTAGTAATATTCCCCTCCAGAAGAAAAGAGGGAATTGAGTTTTCAAAAACTACATAATCTTTCAATTATGATTTCATTTTCTTATTCTTGATGCATATACTGCCAGTAGAAAGAGGTGAGTATATGTTTAATGGTTTCATGACTTTAGATATTTTAACTACCTTTGCAGGTCTTACGGCTACTACTATGTTAATAGTACAATTCTCCAAATTCTTAATAAAAAATCGCTGGGGTGATTCTTGGGTAAGAATTTACAGTTTCCTAATAGCATTAATTTTAACTTTCATCTTTGCAAAGCAAGGAAATAATCCCCAAGGTATTGCACTGACAATAATCAATGCAATAATGATTACCCTATCAGCTACAGGTGGCTATGAAATGTTGTCAGACCCTCTGGCAAAAAAATCAAAATAATTAAGACAAGTTATCACACTTTTTCAATAATAGAATAGTATGATAATAGGCTTGACCCTAATATATATTGAAAAGGTGTTTTTATGGGATATAATAAATGGAACACTGCTGGTGCTAGCAGAAGAAGATGTCATTGTGTTTATGAGTGTTTATTAGAATTGTTAGAGGATGCTTTAGAAAATAAGAACCATGATTGCTGTGATAACAGAAGACCTGACGGCGGAAGTTTCAAGCACGACTGCGGAGGCCTTCGACCTGATTTTAGAAGAAGATGCAACTGCCAATGTGTATTTGAATGTCTTTTAGAATTATTAGAAGATGAGGAAGATATAGAAGACGGTGACTTCTGCAAATGCCCTAGATAATATATAAGTTCAGTACCTCGGTACTGAACTTATTAACTTTCTTTTTCATTTTCTAATTGTCTGCACTTTTTCGGCCCTAATATAAGATGAGGAATTATTATTAAGAAAAAGTATGCATACCCCATTGCTTTTTGACCAACTAAAATTATAGGCATTAATCCGCCTAAGGATACTATTAAACAGTATAGCAATGATAACCATATTACTACATGAGTTCTTATAGCAGGTTTTTTGTTAAATATATTGTCCTTACTAAATTTATCAAAGAACTTTGCATTTTTATACCTTAAACCTACAGAAAACAAAAATGTTGCAGCCGTCGATAAATATGCAGCTAAAAGAGCGACTACATAGAACCAAAATAGTATAGGTTTATTTAAATCATTTACTACTGTAAGTACGGGTAATGGATTTGTAATTGCCTCAGGAATCCATCCTAATAATAATACAGCCATTACCGTTAATGCTATGGCGTTTAAAGCAATTCCTATTGCAACGGTAATTTTAACCTCTTTTTTACTTTTTAGAATACCTACTACAGCAATCACGGGAGCTATAGAAGCTTGAAAGGCTGCATAGACGAAAACATTGCTAAAAGCTCCAAAAAAGCTATAGCCCTCCGTCATTCTTTGGTTAACAATAATATCTGCAATTTTATCAAATTGTAAATCTATTCCTAAAAATGCTATTGAAGATAGAGTAATAAGTATAACAATAGTCAAAATTGAAGATAAGGCAGCTATCAATTTTACTCCGAAGGCTGCCGATAAGTAGAATATGAAGGTAATTATCAAAGCTCCTGCAAGATAAGGTAGTCCGAAAATTGTTTCAAAAACTGTTGCTGCCCCTGCTAATGAGGCACCTACCGGAACACACATAAAAACAATAAATGCTAGGTCTAAAGTATTGGCAAAGAACTTATCATAAGGGTGGTAGAATTTCTCTACATAACCCCTGTAATCAAATGTTTGAGTAAGTCTCGAAAAATTATAAGCATAATAGAATACAATTCCTAATAGTAACATTGCAAGCCCCGGCATTATTAATGCCGTCCATCCATACTTGCTATAGAAGTTTACTGTCTGAGTACCCATTGCAAAACCTCCACCTACATGAGTACCAAACCAAACAGCAGCAACAGAAAAGCAACTTATAAAGGTTTTATTGTTAATATCCATACTAAACCCTCTCTTATATTTTTATTTTCGAATGTGCTTAGACATTCCTTCTATCTACAGAGATTACAAACCATTCACTATATTGTTAGGTCTTTCTCCCCTTGTTACTTTCAACATATTTTCCCAGGCCCATTTCTGCATTCTTTCAAAAGCTTCATCCGTCGTTCCTCCAATATGAGGGGTAATTATTAATTTCGAAGCAGCTTTTGGCGGTAGATTCAGCAAAGGATGGTCCTTGTCAGGAGGTTCCGGTGTTAATGTGTCTAATGCGGCTCCTCCAAGCCTATCTTCCATTAAGGCCCTAGCCAAGTCCTCTTGATTAACTATTTCTCCCCGGGCTGTATTAATAATAATTGCATCTTTTTTCATATTTGCAATGCTGTCTTTATTTACCATATTAATGGTTGACGGTAATACAGGAACATGAAAACTTATAATATGGCATTGACTACATATTTCTTCAAAGGATAAGTAGTTAATATTTAGTTGTTTTTCTTCTTCTTTAGTTAATCTATAAGCATCATAGTAACTAATTTTACAATTGAAAGCTAGAAGCCTTTTAACCGTCTCCTTACCTATAGCACCTAAACCTACAATACCAATGTGGCGGGAGCCTAGTTCCTTGTAGCCCTTGGTCCTATATTCCAACTGGCAATCTACAAAATTGCCATCTTTTATTTCCTTATCTGCATAAGGAATTCTCCTTAAAGCTGCTAGAATCAATCCTAGCGTATGTTCCGCCACAGATTCACAATTAACGTTTCTATTGTTACATACATATATATTCTTCTCCCTTGCAGCTTCTATATCTATCTTGTCATAGCCAACACCTTCTGCTTGAATTAACTTTATTGAAGAAAAACTTTCGATAGCTTCTCTTGGCACCGGATCTACCGAAGACTCAAATAAAAAATCTGCACCCTCACATGCTTTAATTAATTCCTCCGTGCTATATGGGGAATTTAAATATTTAATTTCAAATTCGGAAGGCGGTATAACTCCGAATCTTTCTATTCTTTTTTTCGGTACTACACTTACAACCTTATACACTTTTTCCTCCCTTGTATTATATAAGACTTCTCTGTAAACATATAGACATTCTACCAGATGGATGCTTTCAGTTCAAATACTTTTATAAATATTATTAAGTTAGGCATAAAAAAAGTTCAGCATTTACTGAACTTCGTTTCTTTATTTTATAAGTTGATTAATATATCCTAACTAATACGGGTTAAAGGACCATTTGCTGCCGGTAATTCTTTTTCATCTATTTGATTTTTAATACAGAAATATTCAAAGAATTTTCGTGCCTCTTCTGCTTCCTCATTGCTTCTCAAAGAAATTATATCTCGTAGTATTTGAGCCATCCAAATATTTTCAAAATATCGATACCTTCCTGAGTTCCAAGTCATGTTATCGGGATATCTATTATTTATATAATATTTCCAGAAGAGAATTTCTTTAGACTCCTGCTCCGTAAGACGTATTCTATACTGAGGATGGGCAGGTATATATCCATCTTCACATAATCTTCCCACAAAAGTTTCTTCAACCATATATACAGCTAATATACGTCTTTCTTTCTCATCTATATCGTCAGCTCTAGTTGTTACGATGCAAGCAGTATTTTGGTGTGTACGTACTAGCTTATTAGGTTTACCTTTATTTGCTCCACTTTTAATTGCTCCTGCAAAAACCTTCCACTCAGTAAAAATAGTATCCAATTCTTCATCTTTACAATTAAAAGCTACTTGTGAACTTGCGTGCAATCTATGGTTTTTCCTTAGTTTTTCTATTTCAAGTTGTCGCTGGCGCTCCTCTAGCTCTATAGCTTTTTCTTCCGCTAACCTTTCTTCTTCCTTTTTTTGTTCTATTTTTCTCTCACGGACAATTACGTCCATTTTTTTCGCCGCTTCTTTATCGGTCAAAGTCAAATAATCAGCAAAAGCATCAGGATAAACAAAAGATTTATTTCCTGATTCAAAATTAATCACTAAGTAAGTATCGGCAAATTCAACTATTGTACCTTTTCCAAAACTCTTGTGAATTACCTGCTTATTAATTAAGTCCATAAGTATTTATTTCCACCCTTCTATATACTCTGTTGTTAAATATTGTTTCTATTCAGCTATACTGTTTTAATTCCTTTTCTACTTCATCAACCTGTCCCTCATGGAACATGAATATACTATAAGAATATAATACCATATTTTTTTAATAAAAGCAAATTCTTTTATTGACATGGACCTATACTTAGTGTAAAATCATAAGTTTAAAATCCCCTAAATAATAGTTAGGTTTTTAAATTAAAGTTTTAATCTTTCTGATAGTTTCTTTTGCATCTAACATAATTTCATTTATTATTTCTTCACAACTCTGTATTGATTTTATAACAGACAAACTTTGTCCTGCTTGAACAAGTCCCCACTCTACATCTCCGTCAATAGACGCTTTTTTACTAGTTCCTGCTCTTAAACCTCTTAAACTTTCATCAGAAGGATTTTCCCTCTCTAATTCAATATACTTGTCAGTAACCTTATTTTTCAAACTCCTAATAGCGTGATTATTTACATATCCCGTTATTTCAGTTCCCATATCATCGGCATTAACAATAGCATTTTTAGCATTAATATGGGCTAGACATTCTTTAGAAGCATAAAATCGTGTGCCCATTTGAATCCCTGATGCACCCATTACCAAGGCAGCTGTTAATCCCCTACCATCTGCAAATCCTCCTGCAGCAACAACAGGTATATTAACTTCAGGAATAACCTGAGTCATTAAGGATAAAGAACTTATCTTTCCTATGTGACCTCCCGCCTCCATACCTTCTATTATTAAAGCATCTGCTCCCTTATCTTCTACTCTTTTTGCCAATCTAATATTCGGTACAACAGGTATTACCTTTATTCCTGCTTGTTTTATTTTTTCAAAATAAGGAAGAGGGTTTCCCGCTCCTAAGGTAATAAAGGACACTTTTTCATTGCATATTAAATCGATTTTTTCATCTTTATTTTTATCCATTAGGGTAACATTTACACCGAAAGGTTTATCCGTTAAAGTTCTTGCTAAATCTATCTGTTCCTTAACCCATTCAACATCTCTTCCCCCGGCAGCAATAATACCTGCTCCTCCTGCATTAGATACTGCTGCAGCTAATCTTGCCTCTGACACCCAGGCCATTGCACCTTGTAGTATAGGGTATTTAATATTTAAAAGTTCTGTAATTCTTGTTTTCAACATTTACCTCCATATATTTTGCTACTATTATTATACCAATTTATTCAAGATTTATAAATAGTACCCTCAAACTTATTAACTAAATCATTTTTATATTTGCAGACATATCCTTTGTTTATTTATGTCTTTTTATTAATTCTTTTTGTAAATCCCCTATAGTAATACCTTCGTTCACCATGAGAACTAAGGAATGATATATTAAATCGCACATTTCGTAAATAAGTTCTTCTTTATTTTTATTCTTTGCTCCGATAATTACTTCACTTGTTTCTTCGCCTATCTTTTTCAGGATTTTATCAAGTCCCTCATGAAACAAATAATTTGTATAGGAACCCTCCTTAGGATTGTTTTTTCTATCTATTATTTGGCTGTAAACTTTATTTACAATTGATTTGTCTACAACTTCTTCTTCATATACTTTATTGTAAAAACAAGAGTAGGCACCAGTGTGACATGCATTTCCTACTTGTTCAACTTTAACTAATATAGCATCTCCGTCACAATCGTAATAGAGACCTTTTAATTTTTGGACATGACCCGATGTTTCTCCTTTTCTCCATAGACAATTTCGACTTCTGGAAAAATAACATACTCTTTTTTCTTTTAATGTTATTTCCAAAGCTTCTCTATTCATATATGCAACCATCAACACTTCATTAGTTTTATAATCTTGGGTTACGGCAACAAGGAGACCTTTGTCGTTAAATTTTACTTTCTTTAATACATTTTCAATTTCCATCTTTATCCTGCCTTCTTAATAATAATTCTTTTATACATCCTAAGTGTAACAAACTAGGTAAACATCTTCTAAGATATAGGATTCTTCACCTAGGGTTCAGAATGACAGTTTCATTCTGCTTCAACTCCCTTTTCTTTTAAATAGTTCTTCAAATCCGGTATTTTAATTTCACCGAAGTGGAATACGGAAGCTGCTAAAAGTCCATCTACCTTGGCATATTTAACTGCATCAAGAAAATGCTGGTATTTTCCCGCTCCCCCGGAGGCTACAATAGGTACATTTACTGCCTCTTTTATTTTCTTCAGAAGTTCTAAATCGTAGCCATTCTTCATACCATCCTCATCAATACTGTTTACAACAATTTCCCCCACTCCTAATTCTACAGCTTTTATAGCCCATTCAATAGCATCTAACTTGGTCTTTTCTCTGCCACCTTTAATATATACAGACCATGAACCTTCCTCATTCTTCTTTGCATCTATAGACAAAACTAGCTGTTCACTACCAAAGGCTTCGGAAACTTCTTTTAGTAAATTAGGGTTTTTGATAGCAGCTGAATTAACTGACACCTTTTTTGCTCCATTTTTTAATAAATATTCAAAATCTTCTACTTTAGAAACCCCACCACCTACACAAATCGGTATATTTATTTCCTTAGCAACTTCTTTTACAAAGTTGAGGGAGGTTTTTCTTTCTTCATTTGAAGCCGTTATATCAAAAAATACAAGTTCATCAGCTCCTGAACTACTATAATACTTTGCTAATTTTACCGGATCATCCACATCTTTTATATCCTTAAACTTAGCACCTTTAACTACTCTTCCCTTACGTATATCTAAACAAGGGATAATTCTTACTCTATTCATATTTCTTCCTTTCGTAATAATTTGATTGGCTGGGACATACACTCTTTTTTTGCTCTTTCGTCGCATAAATTAAGAATTTTGTGCATTTGACCTACCGTCCATATATTCTTGGCTATCGCTCCTACATATGGGGTTAGGCATAAAGGGCAGCTCGCTTCTCATACACTAAGAGCATCTGTAAAGTCTAGTTTGTTTTCATAGAGGGCTTTTCCTATAATTGCTCCGTATAAATTCATTTCTTTTAATTTCCCTATATCATCTAAGGTAGTAACGCCGCCAGAGGCAATTATATCTATACTTACTTCCTTAGATAATTTTTCATAAATCTTAAAATTCGGTCCCGAAAGCATTCCATCCTTTGAAATATCAGTATAAACTACTGTTTCTATACCAATAGACTCTAAAAATTTACACATTTCCAAAGAGTCTACACTTCCTACTTCCTGCCATCCTCTGCTTGCTACTTTACCATTTAATGCATCGATGGAAACAGCTAATTTTTCCTTATAAATCTTAGTTAGCTCTTTCAAAAGCTCGGGGTTTTCAACTGCCATTGTACCTACTATTACCCTGGCAACCCCTATATCTATTAGGTTATTAATTCTTTCTTCGCTTCTTATTCCTCCGCCAGTCTGCATTGGTATATTAATTGATTTGACAATCTTTTCAATAGATTTCCTATTTTGAAAGCCTTCATACTTTGCTCCGTCTAAATCAACTACATGGAGGTATTCTGCTCCCATGGATTCCCACTTTTTAGCCATTTCCACAGGGTCACCAGAATATACATTTACTCGATCAAATTTTCCCTGAATAAGTCTCACACACTTATTGTCTTTTATATCTATTGCTGGAAATAATATCATTTACAATACCCCCTTTGTTGATTGTAAGCTGTCTGAAGTTATTTCCACAGCTTTTCTTAAGGCTCTTCCAAAGCCTTTAAAAACTGCCTCGATTTTGTGGTGGTCATTTTCACCTTCCAACATATCTATATGAAGAGTGCATAAAGAATTGTTTGCGAAGCCTCTGAAAAACTCTTTAAAATCTTCCGTTGCCATTTCACCTAAAGTATTTCTATTAAAGTCTAGCTTATAAACTAAGTAGGGTCTGCCACTAAAATCTACAACTACCCGGGCTAATGCCTCATCCATAGGCAAGTAAATAAATCCATATCTTTCAATACCCTTCTTTGTCCCTAAAGCTTGTTTAAAAGCTTGACCTAAGGCTATTCCAATATCTTCCGCCGTATGGTGAGTATCTACTTTTAAATCACCTTGACACTTTACTTCTAAATCAAAGCCTCCGTGAAATCCAAATAAGGTAAGCATATGATCTAAAAATCCTACCCCTGTATCTATTTTAGTTATTCCGCTACCGTCTAAATTTAGTTTTAATTCTATACTGGTTTCATGGGTTTTCCGTACTACTGTGCCTTTTCTCATCTTTTCCTCCAATAATTTTTTCTACGTCCCTTTAAATTTATATTTTCAAACCTATTATCCAATGAGCTTTCCTATTTCCTCAAGTAAAATTTTATTTTCTTCTTCAGTAGCTATAGTTATGCGATTGTAAACTTCATCGTATCTAAACTCTCGTATAAGTACCCCCTGCTCCATTAGATTTTCAAACAAATTATCTACCGGAGACTTAACAAACAAAAAGTTTCCACCAGAAGGATATACGGTAAAATTTAATTCTTCCAAGCTATCTTTTAAACTTTGTCGAAGTTTCTTAACCCTATTAGTATAATCTTTAACTTTATCAATATTGTCTAAGGCCTGTTCTGCTGCATATTGAGACAGTATATTTAAATTGTAAGGAACTTTTACCTTCCATATGTATTTAATTGTTTTTTCATTTGCTATTACTGCTCCTACCCGAAGTCCTGCAAGTCCGAAAGCCTTTGATAAAGTACGCATTACTAGTAAATTCTCGTACTTATTAATTAAATCAATTACCGATATTTCCGAAAAGTCTGCATAAGCTTCATCTATAATAATCAAAGAATTTTGAACATTATCTAATAGTTTTACTAGATCTTCTTTAGGCGTGACGTAACCAGTTGGATTGTTAGGATTACAGACTATGACTATTTTAGGATTTTCTTTTTTTGCTTCATCTATTAACTTATCAATATTTTGGCTGAAATCCATTTCCGTTTCTACACCTACATATTCTGCCCCACATAAATCGCAGTAAGTTTGATACATACTGAAAGAAGGTATAAAACTCATAACTTTTTCGCCTTTTTCACAATAAGCATTTATAATAGTATTTATAAGTTCGCTGGAACCATTACCTACCATAATATTTTCAGCTTTACACTTGTAGTATTTCGACATTTTTTCTCTAAGTATTTTAGAATCGCTATCAGGATACAAATTAGCTTTAAAATTATCTATTTTAAACCCATCTTTCAATAAATAGTTACTTCCTTCATTAGCATCTAACTTAACTTTATAAGGAAGATCATTTACAAAGTAAGCTTGTAATTTCTCTACACTTTCTTTTAACTTTATCATAATTTCTTGTCCTTTCTTATTCTTATGGCATTTCCATGGCCACTTAACCCTTCATTTTCTGCAAAACGCACTATATGATCAGCACTTTCAAGAAGTGCTTCTTTGCTATAATAAATAAGAGATGTTTTCTTTATGAAATCATCTACAGATAAAGCCGATGAAAATTTTGCCGTAGAGCCTGTAGGCAGTGTATGGTTTGGACCTGCAAAGTAATCTCCTACCGGCTCTGGGGTATATTCCCCTAAAAATATAGCACCTGCATTTTTTATTTTCTTATATAAGTCAAAAGGATTTTCTGTCAGTAGTTCCAAATGCTCAGGGGCAATTTCATTTGCCAAATCTATAGCTTCATCTATATTAGCTGCGATTATTATTGCTCCGTAATTTTTTAATGATTTTTTTACTATTTCACTTCTTTTTAAATTTTTCACCTGTAATTTTAACTCTCTTATAACTTTATCCGCTAATAAGGGGCAATCTGTAATTAAAATAGAGGCTGCCATTTCATCATGTTCTGCCTGAGATATTAAATCCGCTGCAACATAGGAGGGATTTGCAGCTTTATCGGCAATTATTAATATTTCGCTAGGACCTGCCACCATATCTATACCTACTATATCGGAAACTCTTTTTTTAGCAGCGGCTACATAAATATTTCCCGGTCCCGTTATTTTATAAACTTTTGGAATTGTTTCCGTACCGTAGGCTAAAGCAGCTATTCCCTGAGCTCCTCCCACTTTGAAAATTCGGTCTACTCCTGCAATAGCTGCAGCTACCAGTATTGAATCTTTGATTTTACCCTCCTTTAAAGGAGGGGTAATCATTACAAGTTCATTAACACCGGCAATTTTAGCAGGAATTGCATTCATCAATACAGTAGAAGGATAAGAAGCCTTTCCCCCAGGCACATAAATACCTACTTTTTCTATAGGATTTACTAACTGTCCTAATATTATATCTTTTTCTTCAGTTTTAAATTGATAACCATTGCTTTTTTGCTTTTCATGATATTTTTCTATATTTTCTTTTGCTCTTTTTATTGTTTCAAAAAGTTCTTTATCTATAGTTTTAAAGGCTGTTTTTATTTCTTCCTCAGTAACTTCTAAATTTTCCAATTCTACTTTATCAAATTCTAAGCTATACTTTTTCAGAGCCGCATCCTTATTGACTTTAACATCTCTTAGTATTTTATCTACAGTAGGGTATACTGAACTGTAATCTCCTATTGATCGATTTTGAATTTCTTCTATAAAATTCTTTATTTCTTTTTCAATTACTCTTACCATTCTCATCCTCCCTTCTTATTAGTTCTATTATTTCTTTAATTTCTTTTCTTTTAAATTTATAACTTATTTTATTGGATATCAATACAGCGCTTATTTGGTACATATCTTCGAAAACTTCAAGTCCATTAGCTTTCAATGTATTTCCCGTTTCAACTAGATCCACAATTACATCAGATAAGCCTAAAATAGGTGCCAATTCAATAGATCCCTTTAATTGTATAGTTTTTATTTTCTGTCCTCTACTATCAAAATACCTCTTTGCAGTTTCAGGAAAAGAGGTAGCTACCCTTAAAATTGTACTGTCTTTAAATATCTTTTTACCTTTAATACCTGCCACCGACATTTTACACTTACCAATATTCATTTTGTATAATTGGTAAATATCTCCGCCACTTTCCATAACCATATCCTTGCCGGATATGCCTATATCTGCAACTCCGTTTTCTACATAGGTTATAACGTCGGAGTTTTTTAATAAAATGAAATTAATATTTCTTTTTTTATCTTTGAAAACAAGTTTTCTGGACTTTTCATCTATACATTCCCCTACCCCTGCCTTTTTAAGCATTTCAATAGCCTGATTTCCTAATCTTCCCTTAGGTATTGCTATAGTTAAAGCCATTAGCCTTCCTCCTTCTAAACTCTTTTAAGCAATTCATCTAGTTCAATGGTAAATCCTATTGCCGGCACTTTATATCCATATTGCTCTGTAAAGGAATCATAGCGTCCACCTTTAATTATTGCCTTGTTTGATCCCTCAATATACCCTCTAATTATTATTCCGTGGTAGTAACTAAGTTCCGAAACTAATGAAAGATCATAGATAATTTTGTCGGTTACATCCTTCATATAGCTATCTACTGCTTCTAGTTCTTCTAACCCTTCCTTCATTAAATCGTTAAGGTACTGCCCTTCTAATTGACTTGTAATTTCTTGGTAACTACCTTCTAAATCAAGAATATTAGCTAATATATCCATAGGCTCCTTATAGGGTAACTTTTCTAGGTATTCTTTTAACTCTTGTTTATTTTTCACATATATTAAATCCAATATATTACTATAGTCTTCCCTGTTAAAAGAACAAGCTTCCATAAGACCTTTTAGAAATTTGCTATTTCCAATTTCAATTAAATAATTTTTACTATATTTATTCAATATTCTATCAGCTACACTTAAGGTATTTTGATCGGTATTTTTATTTTTTTCTCCTAATATTTCAACCCCCATTTCTCTATTTTCCCTTATACCCGTTCCGTTATGTTTATATGTTTTTCCGTAGTAAAATATCTTCAGCTCCAAGTTAGATTCCCACTTAGGCATGAATTTATTTATTATTCCCGTAGTAATATCAGGGGACAAAATCAAAATATCCCTGCTGTCTAAAATTTTCACCATTGACTTTTGGTCTATTCGAGAATTAATAGTGGTAAATTCATCGTAGCCTTCAAATATGGAAGGCTCAATATTCATAAAGCCTTCATTAAAAAGAAAATTTTCAATTTCTCTTCTAAGTAAAAACATCTTCTGAAAATATTTCATTTCATCTTCAATATTTAAAAATTTCATTTCCTCTACCTCCTTGTAATTGTAATAATGGGGACATTTCTCCTACAAAAACTATCCTTATAGAAGAATTTTCCCTACTTCTTAAAAAACCGTAACTCGCAGGCTCATTTGGGTTAGGGCATAAAAAAACCACCTGACTTATATCAGATGGCAAAAGTTCTATATATACACCACAGATACAAGCCTTTTTTAAAAGAACTAATAGAGCTTGTAACTGTGAAATAAAATTTCAACTACTTACAAACTCTGTATCTATGATGATGTAATTGTACTGCTAAAAATGTATTTATCATTTTACACCTCTGTTTGTACACTATTGGAGACATTCCGCCTACCACAAAGACTAACCCTATCGAAAAAACTATGTCCCCATAACTTTTAACTACTAAAAAACAAATATTTGTAACATTATACTACTATAAAAATACAAAGTCAATAATAATTTTACATTTTATAGTAAAAATATAACAAAATTTATTTCTTTAATCTATTGACAGTAAGAATTCACTGTGGTAGTATTGGGACAAATGGGGAGCTTAATGAATTAGGCTGAGATAAAACTACTATAATGTTTTGACCCAAGAGCATCAGTATGCTTTGAACCTGATCCAGGTAATGCTGGCGTAGGAATGTATATTACGATATATAACCTCTCCCATTGCCGGAGGGGTTTTCTGTTATTATATTAAAAAAAATGGAGGATATTATGCAAGCAAGTGTAGCGATTCAAGTTTTACCACAAGTAGAAGCAACAGAAGATGTTTTGTCAGTAGTTGATGCAGTTATTGCCTATATTAAAGATACAGGACTTAACTACTATGTAGGACCTTTTGAAACAACGATTGAAGGAAATTATGATGAATTAATGGAAATCGTTAAGAACTGCCAATTAATAGCAGTTAAAGAAGGAGCTCCATCTGTAATTTCATATGTAAAAATATTTTTTAATCCGGATGGTGGTGTGTTAACTATTGAAGAAAAAATTTCTAAACATCATAGATAGAGCTTCATCCTTTATCCTTATAGTTGCAATACTGATATTGTGGCAAGTATTATCTGCCACCGGCCTTGTGCCTAAATTTATGCTGCCCTCTCCTATAGATGTGGTAATGGCATTTGTCGGAGATTTTTCTTTACTAATGAGGCATGCAGCAACAACATTGACACAAGCATTTTTAGGATTAGCAATAGGTACTTTGTTAGGCTTTGTAATTGCAGTAGTAATGGATCACTATCCTATTGCCTACAAGTCTATATACCCATTGATGGTACTAACTCAAACTGTCCCAACCGTTGCCATTGCACCTCTCCTGGTCCTTTGGATGGGATATGGAATGTTGCCAAAGGTAACATTAATTGTACTGACAACTTTTTTCCCTATTGCCATAGGTTTATTAGACGGTTTTCAAACTGTTGACCCGGATTCTATTAACCTTTTAAAAGCTATGGGAGCTAACAGATTCCAATGTTTTACACATATTAAATTCCCTAGTAGTCTTAGCCATTTCTTCGCTGGCTTAAAAATCTCAGTATCCTATTCCGTTGTGGCCTCCGTTATATCCGAATGGTTAGGAGGATTTTATGGACTTGGAGTCTATATGACAAGAGTAAGAAAATCCTATTCATTTGATAAGATGTTTGCAGTTATATTTTTTATATCGCTTATTAGTTTATTGTTAATGTTAGGTGTAAAGCTGTTAAAAAATCTAGTAATGCCTTGGGATAAAAAACAAAATTAAAACAATAACTACATAAGTTCTAAATAATGAGGAGGTAATAAATGAAAAGAAAATTATCAGTTATATCCATTTTGTTAATTTGTATATTATTGTTATCTGCCTGTAATCAAAATGGTGAACAAGGTGGAACAGAAAATGAAAAGGTTAGAATAGTGTTAGATTGGACACCTAATACAAATCATACAGGTTTGTATGTGGCAGAAGATAAGGGTTTTTTTGCTGAAAAAGGAATAGATGTTGAAATTATGCAGCCACCAGAAGGTGGAGCTGAAATGTTAGTAGGTGGAGGCGGTGCAGAGTTTGGTATAAGCTTCCAAGATTACGTTGCACCCAACTATTCATCCAACAATCCAATGCCATTTACGGCAATTGCAACTATAATTCAACACAATACTTCCGGTATAATATCCCTGAAGGAAAAAGGTATCGATAGACCTGCAAATTTAGCAGGACATACATATGCTACCTGGGATCTACCTATCGAAAAAGCTATTATTAACAAAATTGTTAGCGATGACGGAGGCAATTTCGATGATATACAATTGATTCCAAGTACAGTAACAGACCTGGTAACCGCTTTACAAACAGATGTAGATGCAGTATGGGTTTACTATGCTTGGGACGGTATAGCAACACAAGTAAAAAATTTAGAAACTAATTTTCTAAACTTTGCCGATTACGGTTTTGAATTAGACTATTACAGCCCTATTATAATCGTCAATGATGATTATGCTAATAAGAATAGTGAAATAGTTAAGAAAACACTGGAAGCTATTAAAGAAGGATATGAGTTTGCCATTGAAAATCCTATTGAAGCTGCTGAAATACTGTTAAAATCCGCCCCTGAATTAGACGAGGAAATAGTAAAGGAAAGCCAAAAATGGTTAGCTAGCCAGTACAAGGCCGAAGTAGAACAATGGGGCTATATAGACCAAAGTAGATGGGATGCATTTTTTAGCTGGCTATTTGAAAATAATCTTATAGAAAAGGAAATTCCTAAGGGAATGGGATTTACAAAGCAATATCTTTCTGAATAAAATTTTGTGAGGTTGAAGAATGGATAAATTAGTTGCTAACAATATTACCGTAAGTTATGGAGGTGCTAACATTATTGAAGATGTTTCAATAGAATTAAATAAAGGTGAAATAGTATGTCTTTTAGGAGTAAGCGGTGTTGGCAAAACAACCTTGTTTAATGTAATATCCGGTCTTCTTCAACCAGATGAAGGTAGGGTTGAATTAGATGGTAAAGATATAACCGGCAAAGCTGGAATCGTAAGCTACATGCTTCAAAAAGATTTACTGCTACCCTATAAAACAATTATAGATAATGTTTCATTGCCCTTGGTTATTCGTGGAGAAAAAAAGCCAAAAGCAAGGGAAATAACTTCTAAATATTTTAAAGAATTTGGCCTTGAAGGAACAGAAAAAAAGTACCCCTACCAATTATCAGGAGGAATGAGACAAAGGGCAGCTCTATTAAGAACCTATTTGTTTTCAGACAAAGTTGCCTTGCTAGATGAACCTTTCAGCGCCCTTGATAGTATAACAAAAAGTCTAATGCACGAATGGTATTTGCAGGTAATGAAACAAATAAAATTATCTACACTTTTAATAACTCACGATATTGACGAGGCTATATTACTGTCAGACAGAATTTATATAATGGCAGGTAAGCCGGGGAAAATTAAGGAAGAGATAATTATAGACCTGCCAAAACCAAAAAATAAAGACTTTAAAGTAAGCGAAAGTTTTATGGAATATAAAAAATATATTCTTAGTATACTATAGAAAATGTCATCCCTAGACCTAAATTTAGGGATGACATTTTTTATCTTCCAATTTTCTCAATATCGTAAGGCGTTTCTTGATAGATAATATTTATCCAATTTTTAAAAAGTAAATTTGCATGACTTCTCCACTTTACATAGGGAGGTTTTGTAGGATCGTCATTAGGATAATAGTTTTTCGGAATATTAATAGGCTTATTTAGGCTTATGTCTCTGTCATACTCCTTTTTTAAAGTTAAAGGGTCGTATTCTGAATGCCCCATTATGAATATTCTACTATAATCATCCGTGACTGCTATATGAACTCCCGCTTCTTCTGATTCTGCCAATATAATAAGCTCTTCAACTGCTTCAATATCCTCTTTGGCAATTTCTGTATGTCTGGAATGTGGAACGTAAAAGACATCGTCAAAACCGTTTAACAGCATGGAAGTATCATGTCTTTTCTCATGTTCAAAAACTCCAAATAACTTTGCAGGAAGTTGTTGTTTTTCTATTCCGTAGAAATAATGAAGGGCTGCCTGGGCTCCCCAGCAAATATACATTGCAGAAGTAACATTTGTATGTGAAAATTCAAAAATATCTTTCAACTCATCCCAATAATCAACGTCTTCATATTTCATCATTTCAACGGGAGCACCAGTTATAATCATACTATCATACTTCTTATGCCTTACTTCATCAATAGTTTTGTAAAAACTTTTCATATGGCTTTGAGATGTATTTTTTGATTTATGAGTTGCCGTATGGATAAATTCAACATTTATTTGTATAGGACTATTAGACAGCAAGCGTACAAACTGGGTTTCAGTCTCTATTTTTGTAGGCATTAAATTGACCAATGCCACTTCCAAAGGTCTGATGTCCTGCCTCTGAGCCCTTTCCTTACTCATTACAAAAATATTTTCCTTTTCCATTGTTTCATAGGCAGGTAAATTATGTGGTATAATAACAGGCATTTAGCTCTTCCTTTCTAGTAATTATTTTAGTGCTTGTTCAATGTCAGCGATAATGTCGTCTATATTTTCTATTCCCACATTTAACCTTATAGCTTCAGGCATTACACCAGCTGCAATTTGCTCTTCATCGCTAAGTTGTCTATGCGTAGTGCTGCCGGGATGAAGTACACAAGTTCTTACATCGCCTAAATGGACTACATTATTAATCCACTTAAGTTTCTTCGTAAACTCTTTTCCTCCTTTGGCTCCCCCTTTGATTCCGAATAGAACCATTCCACTTCCGCCTTTTGGTAAATATTTTTCAGCAAGATCATAATACTTGCCACTTTTAAGTTTAGGATAATTTACCCATAGTACATTTTCATGACCTTCTAAAAATTCTGCCACCTTAAGAGCATTTTCACAGTGTCGATCCATTCTTACATGAAGTGTTTCCAGTCCTCTTAAATATATAAATGCATTAAAGGCGCTTAATGTGGCACCGAAATCTCTTAATATATGAACTCTTGCCTTTACTATATAGGCTGCTTCTTTAAAAGTTTCGTAGTAGCTCATACCGTGATAGCTAGGGTCAGGGTCAACCATTGAAGGGAACTTGCCATTGTTCCAGTCAAAGTTTCCTGCGTCTACTACGATTCCCCCTACACAGGAACCTTGACCATCTATATACTTAGTTGTAGAATGAATAACTATATTGGCACCATGTTCTATAGGTCTGCAAAGATAAGGTGTTGCAATAGTATTATCAACGATAAAGGGTACCCCCCCTTTTTTTGCTACTGAGGATATTTTTTCAAAATCTAAAACATTTAATCCGGGATTTCCTATTGATTCTGCAAAAATTGCTTTAGTATTTTCTTTAAAGAATGATAATATTTCATCCTCACTACTATCAGGATTAAAGAAGGATATTTCTATGCCTATTTTTTTCAAACTTGATGAAAGTAGCGTAAATGTTCCTCCATAAATAGTTGAACAAGCAACTATATGATCTCCCGAATTACAAATATTTAAAATTGCCGTAGTCGTAGCAGCTTGACCGGAAGCCACTGCAACTGCACCTACTCCTCCTTCTAATTTGGCTATTTTATTTTCAAAAGCCTGGACAGTAGGATTACCTATTCTCGAATAAAAATAACCGGACTCTGTTAAATCGAATAAACCAGCTACAAAATCAGGATCTTTATAATTGTAGGTAGTACTTTGGACCAAGGGATATACTCTCGGTTCACCTTCCTGAAACTCTTCCAATGATTGGACTAATGATGTTTCTAAATTAAAATTTTTCATGTTTCCTCCTTCTGTAATGAGACTCTCTATATAGTTCTTCTAAAGGGTATATCTTAGAGCTAGAACTATCTCTAAAAAATGGTAAAAAATAAATCCTCTTATGAAGAGAGGATTATAAGTACAAGCCATCTCCTCATCTCTCAAAGTAATCTTTGACGGAATTAGCACCTTACAAACTGTAGGTTGCCGAGACTTCAACGGGCCGTTCCCTCCATCTCTCTTGATAAGAAGTTTATTTAATTTCTACCTACTTTAAACTATATGTTCATCTTTGTCAAGGACTTTTTCCCAATCACTAGTTTAATTTCGCCATTCAACATAATTTTAACATCCTAATGTTGCTACAGGAGGTTATTTACAAACATTTTACAAAAATCCCTATTGACAAAAGTAATTTGAAATGTTATATTAATAAAAATTAATTTAAAAGCTTTGAAGGAGAAAAAACTTTTCAATACGACAAGTTACAGAGAGTCGGCGTTGGTGGAAGCCGATACTGTCATGAAAACACACTCGCTCCTGAGCTGACTTTCTGAATTAAGTAGGAAGGTACGTATGCCCCGTTACAGGCTAGGATTTGTAAGAATCTGACTTAAGTGGTCTTTTTTGTATACAAAAAAAGACAATATGGGTGGTACCGCGGAAACTATATCCGTCCCTAAAGCGATGCTTTAGGGACGGATTTTTTTATGACCTAACCCCTGGGCGAATGCCCTGCGAACCCAATTTCTTTAGCTGTAAAAGGGAAAAAGCTAGTAGATTAAAATACAAAATTAAAAGGAGAAGATTATGGAGAAGATTATCAAAATTTTTGACACAACATTAAGAGACGGTGAACAATCACCAGGATGTAGTATGAACTTAAGGGAAAAAATTGAAATGGCACAACAATTAGAAAGGATGAATGTTGATATTATAGAGGCAGGTTTTGCAGCGGCATCACCAGGAGACCTTCATTCAATACAGGAAATTTCTAAGAGTGTAAAGAATTGCACCGTTACAAGTTTGGCAAGAACTCATAAAGAAGATATAGACAAAGCTTGGGAAAGTTTAAAGTATGCAATTAAACCACGTATTCACGTATTTCTTGCCACCTCTCCCCTGCACATGGAATATAAATTAAAAATGACGGAAGATGAAGTAGTTAAAAGAGTAGGAGAAATGGTTGCATACGCTAAGTCAAAATGTAGTGATATAGAATTTTCAGCTGAAGATGCTACAAGAAGTCAAGTTGACTTCCTTGCACGAGTCTTTGACACTGCAATTGAAGCAGGAGCTACAACTATTAATATTCCTGATACGGTAGGATACACAACTCCCGATGAATATTATAACTTCATTACTGAAATTATTGAAAAATGTCCTGCCTTAAAAACTGTCGACATATCTGTTCACTGCCATAACGACTTAGGTCTTGCAGTTGCAAACTCCATTGCAGCAATTAAAGCAGGAGCCACGCAAATTGAATGTACCGTAAACGGCATCGGTGAAAGGGCTGGAAATGCAGCCTTAGAAGAAATTGTAATGGCCTTAAAGGTTAGAAAGGACCTTTTAAAGGCTGATACCAATATAGATACTAAACAAATAACTAGAAGCAGCAACTTATTAACAGGTATAACAGGAATTAAGGTACAGCCTAACAAAGCAATCGTAGGGGCTAATGCCTTTGCCCACGAATCAGGCATACATCAACATGGCGTACTAAACAAGAGAGAGACCTACGAAATAATGACACCGGAATCAATCGGTCTTGAAACTAACAGATTAGTATTAGGTAAACATTCTGGACGACACGCCTTCAATGAAAAATTGATTCTTTTAGGTTACAATTTAAACCAGGAAGAATTAGACCAAGCATTCATAAAGTTTAAAGAATTGACAGATAAGAAAAAAGTTGTATACGACAGGGACATAGATGCATTAGTATCAAAACAAAAAATAGAAATTCCTAAAACATACGAGCTCGAAAAATATGTAATAAACAGTGGGAACACCATTACTTCAACTACTACAATTGCTATTAGAAAGGGCGAAGAAATTTTAGAAGAAGTTGCCACTGGAGAAGGACCTATATATGCGGCCTTTAAAGCTATAGAGAAAATTATAGGCAAGGAAATGGAGTTAGATGACTTCTCATTAAACTCGATAACTGAAGGTGAAGATGCCCTTGGAGACGCCATGGTTAAATTAAGAGAAAACGGTCGGGCTTTTATTGGAAGAGGTTTAAGTACTGACATTATAGAATCAAGTATAATTGCATATATAAACGCAGTAAATAAAATGATTTATGCGTCGAAGGAGGAAAAGTAAATGGGAATGACAATGACACAAAAAATCTTAGCAGCTCATGCAGGCTTAAAAGAAGTAAAAGCAGGACAATTTATAGAAATAGATCTAGACTTAGTATTAGGCAACGACATTACTAGTCCTGTAGCAATTAAAGAATTTGAAAAAATGGGATCAACAAAAGTATATGACAAGGATAAAGTTGCCATAGTATTAGACCACTTCGTTCCAAATAAGGACATAAAATCAGCAGAACAGTGCAAAATTTCTCGTAACTTTGCTAAGAAACATAGTATTACAAACTTCTTTGACGTAGGCCAAATGGGCATAGAACATGCACTTTTGCCGGAAAAAGGATTAGTAGTTGCAGGAGATACTGTAATAGGTGCTGATTCCCATACCTGTACCTACGGCGCCTTAGGTGCCTTTTCAACAGGCATAGGTAGCACCGATATGGCAGCAGGCATGGCAACAGGACAGATGTGGCTTAAAGTACCATCTGCAATTAAATTTAATTTAAAAGGAAAACCAGGCAAATGGGTTAGCGGCAAAGATATAATCCTCCATATAATTGGTAAAATCGGCGTTGATGGTGCCCTTTATAAATCAATGGAGTTTACAGGCCAAGGAGTAAAGGAACTTTCAATGGACGATAGGTTTACAATTGCAAACATGGCAATTGAAGCTGGAGGAAAAAACGGAATTTTTCCCGTTGATGAAAAAACAATCCAATATATTAAAGAACACTCTAATAAGGAATATGCCATTTATGAGGCAGATGAAGACGCAGTTTATGACCAAGTAATTGACATTGATTTAAGTAAATTAAAACCTACTGTAGCATTTCCCCACTCACCAGAAAACACCAGGTCTATAGACAGTGTAGGAAATATACAAATCGATCAGGTAGTTATTGGCTCCTGTACAAACGGTAGAATTGAGGATATGAGAATTACTGCCCAAATATTAAAGGGGAAAAAAGTTCACCCTGATGTTCGCACAATTATTATTCCTGCAACCCAAAAAATATATAAACAATGTTTACAAGAAGGATTAGCTGAAATATTTATCGATGCAGGTGCAATAATAAGTACCCCCACCTGTGGTCCCTGTTTAGGCGGTTACATGGGAATACTGGCTGACGGTGAAAAAGCAGTAACAACGACTAATAGAAATTTCGTAGGACGAATGGGCCACCCAGGATCAGAAGTTTATCTTGCAAGCCCTGCTGTTGCTGCAGCATCAGCAATCAAAGGTAGAATAGCAAATCCAATTGAATTAGAAAGGGAGGTCTAAAATGAAAGCAGAAGGAAAAGTTTTTAAATATGGAAATGATATAGATACAGACATAATAATTCCCGCAAGACACTTAAACACTACGGATCCAAAGGAATTAGCAAAGTATTGTATGGAAGATATAGATAAAGACTTCTATAAAGAGGTAGAGGATGGAGATATAATTGTAGCCTTAAAGAACTTCGGATGTGGATCTTCCCGTGAACATGCACCTATAGCCATAAAAGCAGCTGGTATCTCATGTGTTATAGCAAAAAGTTATGCCCGTATATTCTACAGAAATTCTTTTAATATCGGGCTTCCAATCTTAGAATGCGAGGAAGCTGCTAACAAAATTGAAGCAGGAGATGAAATTTCAGTAGATTTTGAAACTGGGGAAATTTTTAATAAAACTAAAAATGAAATCTATAGAGCAGAGCCCTTCCCCCAATTCATACAGCAAATTATAAACAGTGATGGACTTGTAGGATATGTAAGAAATAAATTAGGGAGGTAAAAGTGGATTACAAAATAGCAGTAATAAAGGGCGATGGTATCGGACCTGAAATAATCGACCAAGCCATCAAAATTTTAAATAAAATTGGAGAAAAATACAATCATAATTTTCAATATATAGAAGCATTGGCAGGAGGAGCAGCAATAGATAAAACAGGTTCTCCCCTGCCTGAAGAAACTTTGGAAATATGCCGAAAGACCGACGCGTTACTATTTGGTGCAGTTGGAGGTCCTAAATGGGATAAACTAAAAGGCACGGAAAAACCAGAACAGGGGCTTCTTAAATTGCGTAAGAAACTAGGTTTATACGCTAACCTTCGGCCTGCAGTAATGTTTGAAGAGCTAAAAGACGCATGTCCTTTAAGGGCAGATTTAGTTAAAGGCGGTCTGGATATCCTAATCGTAAGAGAGCTTACAGGAGGAATTTATTTCGGCAAAAAAACCACAATGGGAGATAAGGCTATAGACCAAATGGAATACAGTAAATATGAAATTGAAAGAATAGCCCACAAGGCATTTCAAATAGCTCAAAGAAGAAATAAAAAACTTGTTAGCGTGGATAAGGCAAATGTGTTGGAAACCTCCAGATTATGGAGAAGAACTTTTAAAGAAATAGCCAAAGAATATCCTGATGTAGAATTAAGCCACATGTATGTAGACAATGCAGCTATGCAATTAGTTACTAATCCAAAGCAATTCGATGTAATAGCTACTGAAAACATGTTTGGAGACATTCTTTCTGATGAAGCAAGCGTAATAACCGGTTCCATAGGTTTACTGCCCTCTGCAGCATTAGGAGTTAACTACGGAATGTACGAACCAATTCACGGTTCTGCTCCCGACATTGCAGGTCAAGGAAAGGCAAATCCTATTGCCACCATCCTATCTGCCGCAATGATGTTAAAATATTCATTTAATCTCCAAAAAGAATCAGAAATTATTGAAAATGCCGTTAAAAAAGCATTATCCTTAGGCTACCGAACAACAGATATAGCAAAAAACGGAGAACAAACAGTTTCCACAAAAGAAATGGGAGATATTGTTACAGAATTAATAGGCCAATAAAAGTTCTCACTGTTCCTGCCACAAATATTTGTCAACAATTTCTATTTAAATTTTAATATTGTATTAAAAATTCATCTATGATAGTATATCGTAGATGAATTTCTACATTAATAGATTACAAACTAGGAGAAAGACTTAATGAAATATATAGTAAGTACTAACGATGATGTTTATTTTAACCTTGCATTAGAAGAATATATTTTTAATAATCTAAAAGATAATTCATATTTTATGCTTTGGAAAAACCATGACAGTATAGTCTTAGGAAAACACCAAAATGTTTTTGAAGAAATAAATATTAAAGCAATAGAAAAAGATAATATTAAGGTAGCCAGAAGAATTACTGGTGGGGGTACTGTTTTTCACGACAGAGGTAATTTAAACTATTCTTTCATAACAGCTTATGATAAAAATAAATTCATAGATTATGATCAATTTATAACACCAGTTATAGAAGCTTTAAATACAATAGGTGTAAAAGCAGAAAAAAGAAGAACTAGCGATATTGCTATTGAAGGTAAAAAAATATCAGGAAGTGCCCAAACGGTAAAAGGAAACAGAGCCTTACATCACGGAACCCTCTTATACGATGCAGATTTGTACATGCTTAACCATCTTTTAAAAACTACTGATGGTAAAATTGAATCAAAATCTGTAAAGTCAGTGCCAAGCATTGTTACAAACATCAAAGACCACTTAGGTGATAAATCAATGACTATAGACCAATTCCAAGACCTACTACTTGCTACTATGTTTTCTAAAGGAATTGAAAAGTTTGAAATAACTGATCAACATATTGAAGCAGTAAATGAATTAGTCGAAAATAAATATTCTAAATGGGAATGGAACTACGGCAACTCACCGGACTTTAGTTATGAGAAAAAAAGCCTTGCTTTTAGCAAGCCTATAGATGTAAAATTAACTGTGAAAAAGGGAATTATACATAGTTGTGCTATCAAGGGCAAGGACTTCCCTTGTAATGATATGGAGGAATCTCTTTCCGGTACAATATACAGTTACAATCTAGTAAAGGATAAACTTTTAAAGTGTAATTCTCTAAAAAATATAAAAAACATTAATTATGATGAATTAGCTAATTGCTTTTTCTAAGAGGAGGATAAATGAAAAAAACAATAACAATGCCAAAATTAAGCGCTAATATGGAAACTGGTGTATTAGTTTCTATCAATAAACAAGTGGGGGATAGTGTTAAAAAGGGAGATGTACTTTTTGAAGTTGAAACGGAAAAAGTTGTAAGTGAAGTTGAAAGCGATGAAGAAGGTATTTTAGTTAAATTCTTTTTTAAAGAAGGAGATAGCGTAAAAGTAGATGAAGTTATAGCAGAAATTGAAGTTTAACGAGGTATAAAAGAATGGGAAGAAAATTGCCGGAATGGCTAAAAGTAAATTATAACAGAGAATCAGTAAATGAAGTCAATAATATAATGGCAAAACTTAAACTTAACACCGTATGCAAGGAAGCCAATTGTCCTAATTTAGGTGAATGTTACAAAAAAAATACTGCAACTTTCATGATTTTAGGCAGTGTTTGTACTAGAAATTGCAGGTTTTGCAATGTTTCTAACGGAAATGCCACAAGGGTCGACCCAGAAGAACCTAAGAATTTAGCAGAAGCAGTAAAAGAAATGGGATTAAGCCATGTGGTAATAACCAGCGTTACCAGAGATGATTTACCTGATGGAGGAGCTTCACACTTTGCCAAAACAATAGAAGAAGTAAGAAAAATTAATCCTAATACAACTATCGAGGTACTTATACCTGATTTAGAAGGGGTTCATGAAAATTTAGACCTTGTAATAAATGCCAAGCCAGATGTAATAAATCACAATATTGAAACTGTAAGAAGCTTGTATGAAGACGTACGTCCACAAGCCGATTATAACAGGTCTTTACATGTTCTTCAATACGTTAAGGAACAAGCCCCCCATATAGTTACAAAAACAGGTATAATGGTTGGTCTTGGTGAAACAGATGAGCAAGTATATGAAGTAATGGATGACTGTTTAGGAGTAGCTTGCGATATATTCACCATAGGGCAATATCTTCGTCCCTCAAAAGATCATATTGAAATGAAAGAATATGTGACTCC
>JAAYRW010000070.1 GCA_012518555.1 Tissierellia bacterium | reverse complement strand
AATCGCAAAGAATGGAACCTGAAATAACATTAAAGAGAGTAGATTTTCCTGCTCCATTACCTCCGATTATAGTAACGAATTCACCTTCAGAAATATGAAGATTCAAATTATCTAATGCAATATGTTCATCCGGGCTATTTTTATTAAAGACTTTGTTTACTGACTTAATTTCTAACATTACTTGGCCCCCTTTGCATTTTATAAATTTCCATCTTCTTACTGATGTTGGGCACAGAAAGTGCAGTTATTACAACTAAGGCAGAAATTAATTTTAAATATGAAGGAGGAAAATTCGTCGTAAGTATCAGTGCTATTATAAGGCGGTATATAACTGAGCCTATTATTACAGAAAGAAGCCCTAATGTAATGTTTTTATTTTTAATAATTACACTTCCAATTATTAAGGAAGCAAAACTTATAACAACCATTCCAGAACCCATATTTACATCTGCCGACTGCTGTATTTGCGCTACTAAGGCTCCTGACAATGCAACTATTGAATTTGCCAGGGAAAAGCCAACCATCTTCACTAAATCCGTATTAATAGAGGAAGCGCGGCACATATCTTCATTATCACCTGTAGCTCTAATGGAAAGTCCTAACTGGGTTCTAAAAAACCAATTTAATATTATAAATACCAAGGAAACAATCCCCATTAATAGAATAACTTTATATGTTCTTCCTCCAATTATATTTTCTGCATAAGTGAAAATATTAGTTTTATTCAACAAAGGAATATTTGCCTTTCCGCCCATTACCATAAGATTTATGGAATAAAGTCCCGTCATAGTTAAAATTCCAGAAAGTATAGGTTGTATTCCCATTTTAGTTTGAAGTATTGCAGTAATTAATCCGGCTAGGGCTCCGGCAAATAATGCAGCAATAATTCCTGCCACAGGCATATCATTGAAAGTAAACATAGCTGATGCTGCCGCACCTAGCACAAAACTGCCATCTACTGTTAAATCGGCAACCTTCAATATTCTGAAAGATATAAATGTCCCAAAGGCAAGGAGCGAATATACCAATCCTAATTCCATTGCCCCTATAAATGCCGTAATGCTCATTTTTCCCTCCTGTTAGTAATTTATTGTCATTCTTGTTTATTATCCTGAGCTAGGTGAAGAATGACAAGCTTTACATACTATTCTATAATTTGAAATTCATTTAATTGTTCTTCTGATATTTCTACTCCTATTTCCTTTGCAGTAGTTAAGTTAATAATTGTTGCATATTCCTTCAAGGTTTCTACAGGAATTTTCGAAATGTCTTCACCTTCAATAACTTTTTTAACCATTGCAGCTACTTGTCTTCCAAGTTCTGTATAATCTACACCTACTGTTGCAAAGCCTCCATCAGCTACTAATGAATCGGCGCCCGTGTAAACAGGTATTCCTGCTTTCTGTGCTTCTGATGCCAGTACAGGCATTGCAGATGCTACTGTATTGTCAGTAGGGGTAAAAATTGCATCTACCTTTTCTAACAATGATTGAGTTGCCTGTAACAATTCGCTAGAATTTGTAATAGTTGTTTCAAGGTAGTTAATTCCGTTATCTTCACAGTATTCTTTAGCTTTTTCGATTGCCGATGCTGAATTTACTTCACCGGAATTATATATGAATCCGAAATTCTTTGCTTGGGGAGTTAATTCCAATGCCAAGTCAAATATTTGACTTACATCGATTGCATCAGAAACACCCGTTACATTGCCTTCAGGACTGTTTAAATTACTAACTAATCCTGCATCTAAAGGATAACTAACTGCTGCAAATACTATGGGAATATCCTTTGTGGCAGCTGCTGCACTTTGAGCAGGAGCCGTTGCAATAGGTACTATAATATCTACTTCATCACCTACGAACTGGGAAACTATGGTGTTAATATTTGAAGAATCTCCTTGAGCATCTTTATAATTTATTTCTACTTTGTCCTTTAAACCTTCTTCTTCAAGACCGATTATAATATATTCTCTAATTTGATTCAAAGAAGGATGTTCTACAGGCTGAATAATCCCTATCTTAATTTTTTCATTGTTTTCACTTTTTACTTCTCCATTTGTTTGGCAGCCTATTAACAGGACCGCTATTATTGCCATTGATAAAATAATTGTTAATACTTTTTTCATATCCATTCTCCTGAATTTTTATTTACAAAAACAAAAAAACCCGTCCTTGAAAAGGACAGGCATATTCCTGCGGTACCACCTTAATTGACTGAAAATATCAATCCACTTTAACAAAAATGCTAACACATTTTCTGCCTTGTAACGTAGGCTTACGTTTCAGATACTTGGGTAATCCCGTTCACCTCACCCTCAGCGATCCATTTGTCCATACTGCGTTCTGCAGGGCTCTCACCTACCCCTACTCTCTTAAAGTGCACATATAGTTTAATCTTCGCTTCATCGGTTTTGTTTTTGTATTGTTGCTTGTTAGTCTACCACTGTTGAGAAAACTTGTCAAGAAATTTTTTCGTAAATAATAAATAGTAAATTATTCTTAAATCTTAACAATAACATAAATAAATCTCATACGTATAATGAAACAAATAATCAATCTGGAGGATAGTATGAGATTTTTTTATGGTGAAAAGAATATTTTAAGAGCTTTGGAAGAAGCTGCATTTTGGAAAAATCAAGAGGCAGAACACACAGATGTAATTATGGAAATTGTTCCTGATTTAGAGGATGAATATGTAGAAAGATTGGAGGAATATAAAGAAATATTTAATTCTACAGAAGCAAGGATAGTACAATATATGGAAGCTGCAGTTAATTGTTTAAATAATTTATCTCCTGAAATGCATCAAAATATTGTAGATATAATTAACCTTTCCTTAAAACAAAGTCAAGTTTTTGTAGATTTCTTAGGAATGTTATTAAGGGAAAGTGATGCTGTTAAAAACAATCCTGCTGCCGGAGTAGTTGTTAACCATATTAGGCGAGAGTCTGAATACTTTATAGGAGTTGTAACGGCTTTTTTAAGTTCCTCCTGTAACCAACCGTCTAATTTTAGGAAGGACCGATCAATGGGTAGGTACATGGAAAGATACTAAGAATCACATCTAGATTAGCATGGAGTTTTCTTAAATAAATCTTTGTAAGGGACTTTTAGTCCCTTTATCGTTTCCTTTAATTGATAAATTTTAGCTCATATTTAATTATTAGATAATTATAAGCCAGAACAGACGTAATTCATTAAACTTTCTTTTTCATTTTCCAATTTTCCCTCAATAACTTTATTTAAAAGGTCGTTTAAAACAATACCTATGTTTTTACCTTTAGGTATTCCTGCCTCAATAAGATCGTTTCCACTGACAGCTAATGTTTTTAGGCTATAGCACTGATTTGTTTCTATAATTTTATTCATGATAATTTCAGATTGTAACAAATTTTCTTTTTCCTCTTGGAACAAGGCCGACTTAATTTTTATAAGCATCTTTAAATTAGTATGTCCAATTTTATTTAACCATCGTTTAATATTAACTGATTCAGGAAATATTTTTCCATCTATGTTTTCTGAAAGTAGTTTAACTGTTTTTATGGTTCTATTATCATACTTTAAATTTGTTAATATTTTATCGGGAAATTCAATACCATGTAAAAGCAGGGTCAATCTTAGGGAAAGAGAATTTAATCTTTTCATAGAATTTAATCTATATTTCAAATCTTCTTTAGACAATACTGCAATTTCCGGAAGAAATACTTCAACTACATCTCTGTAGGAATTTATTACTTGATGAAAATTATTTCCCATTATTAGCTTGTTTAATTCAATATTAATCCGTTCCCTTGAAATATTTTTCAAGAGATGTTTGTTTTTATAAATACTATAAGCCGTATTTTTTTCAATTCTAAATTCTAAAACAGAAGCAAAGCGCAAAGCCCTTAAAATTCTTAAACCGTCTTCCTCGAACCTTTCGTTAGGATCCCCAACACATTTAATAATTTTATTTTTTATATCAGCCATTCCGCCATATAGATCTATTATTCCTTTTTCATTATAGGCAAGAGCATTAATAGTAAAATCCCTTCGTTTTAAATCAAAGGAAATATCACTGGTAAAGAAAACCTCGTCAGGACGCCTGTTGTCAGTATATTCCCCGTCAATTCTGTAAGTAGTAATCTCTATTGGCATCTTACCAATAATTACGGTAATGGTACCATGTTTTAGACCTGTTTCGATAGTTTTGTAGCCTTTGAAACATTTAATTATTTCTTCCGGCTTAGCAGAGCTAGTAATATCCCAGTCTGAGGGAAGTTTTCCCATAATACTATCTCTTACACATCCTCCCACTATGTAAGCTTCAAAATTATTATTTTGTAGAATATTTAATGCTCTTTCAACTTCTTTTGGAATACTTATATTCATCTTAATCCTTCTTTTTTCCTTTTTACTTAATTATAAGCTAATTATAACCTTTTTTTTGAATTTAACAAGTCTTAAGAAGATTTTCCACTTCCATAGTTTTATATCCTTTAAAGAAAACAGAATAAGCTAATGAATTTTTTCCTAAATACAAATTTATTGGGAATGGATATAATAGAACCAAGAAGGGCACTCATCCTCCTCTAGTGTTTTTAAATCTAAATCTCTTTTTTCCAATTGTTCAGCCTGTTTTTTGGCTTGATACAAATATCTTTCATATTCTTCTACTGGAGAAATTTCTTCTTCCTTTTGATTTACACTGTTTCCCTTGATAAATTTAAGGCTTTCTTCCACTCCAAAATTTTCAACTATTGCAAATTCTTCTTTATAGCTTTTATGGTGCCAGCTGCCAGATTTTATATCTAATACATATTCAGAAAGAAATAAGTAGCCATATTGTGCAAGAAATTCTATAGCATTACATATAAAGTCTACTTCATCTTCATTCATAATGTAATGGATATTAAACCTAACCCATCCCGGTCTTACAGATGCTATACCGTCTTTTATAAAATACCTAAAAATTCTCGAATTTTCCTCACTTATATCTAATAACCGGTGACCGTAAGGTGCTGCGCAGGCACATCCTGCTCTCGTTTGTATTCCAAACAAGTCATTGAGAATTTTAGTCACAAATTTAGGATGGATATATTTGTCCCTGTGTTTTATTTTAAAAGAAAATATAGGAAGTCTGTTATTTTCATCTTCAGGGCCTAAAATTTCAATATTTTCAATTGACTTTAACCTATGCAAAAGCTTTTTCGCATAATACTTTTCTTGAGATTCAATTTTATCTATACCAATTAATTCTTTTAATTCTATTACTAATGCTGCCTTTATAATTTGAATAATGCCAGGGGTTCCTGCCATTTCTCTTAATTCAACCTTTTGGATGTAATCATAAGAATAAGGACCTACATAACTGACGGTACCACCTCCAGAAACAGTAGGCGGCAAATCATTATGGTATATTCTTTCATTAATAACTAATATACCTGCTGATGCAGGACCACCTAAAAATTTATGGGGAGCTAGGTATATGGCATCAAAATATTCTTCATTACTTTTATTCATATTTATTTCTATATAGGGAGCCCCTGCAGCAAAGTCAAAACAGGCTATACCTTTATTTTCATGAAGTATCTTTGCAATTTCATATACTGGTGTAATTATTCCTGTAACATTTGATGCTGCGGAGAAAGAACCTATTTTTAACCTATTTTTGTATTTTTCATCTGCTACTTTTCTTTTTAAGTCATCTATATCAATTCTACCATGGGAATTTAGGCCTATTTCCACTAGTTCTGCCATTCCTTCTTCCCATATAAGTATATTTGAATGATGTTCATAAGGTCCTATAAATACTACCGGCAGATCTTTTAAATAATCCGAAGATTTTTTGACAATATCGTCTATCCCCATACTTCCTTTATAATATTCTTTCACAATATTATCTATAATAATTTTAGAAGCAGGAGGAAGGTAGATACCTAAAATTTTTGCTAAATATTCTATCGCTCCTGTAGCACCAGTACCAGCTGGAATTAGGAAACAGTTTTTTTCCGCATTTATGTGCCTTTTAATCGTTTTTTCTGACTTTTGCAAAATTTTAGTCATTACTTTTCCCGTCATACTGTCTTCTGTATGAGTATTGGCATAATACTTTTGTATTTCAAGTAAATAATTCTCTATAAATTTTATTGACCTTCCAGAAGCAGTATAGTCGGCATATGTAAGTAGTCTTCTACCGTATGGAGTTTGGAATTTATAATCTTTTCCCACTAATTCCTTTCCCAAAGTTTCAAAAGAAATAACCATATATACATCCTTTCCTTAAGTTATTTTTATTATAACCAGGAAAGACAAATTATATTTTTCTTTACATCATTTCAGTTTTTTATCAAGGGCAAGCCAACCTTGGAAATAAGAGATGAAGCAGAGAAAACTATTGAATCCGAATAGAAAAAGCTGCACGGTACCTCTAGCAGCTTTTTATTTCTAAATATTGTTATTATCTTTTTTTCGCCTTATATATTCAGACAGTTGACGTTCATCTTCTATTTCTAAGTGTCTTTCTCCTGCCAATGATTCTAAGTGATGGGTAAATTCATGTTTTATAATAGATCTAAGTTTAAATTTAAGTCTCTTTCTTGAAAGATTAGCGTAAAGTTTATTAAGGGAGCCATAGTAAACAACTATGTACCTGCCGGAAATTCTTTCATTACGATATTCCCCAAGCACATAAAGGTCATCCTCTATACTCTTTTTATGTAACTTAACTTGAGGTAATAAAAGGATACCTCCATTAAGATCCTTGAAAAGCTCTGGAGGAAATTCCCCTACAATTTCATCTAACATTACTTGCACTTCTTCAATGGATACCATAATCTCAACTAACTTAGCTTCCTTTTTAATTTTTCAAGCATATCTTCAGTCATAGCGTCTAAGGTATATTTAGGATTCCAACCCCATTGTTCTCTTGCAGCAGTATCATCTAATGAGTTAGGCCAAGATTCGGCTATTCCTTGTCTTACAGGGTCTACCTTATAATGCAATTCAAATTCAGGTATAAATTTTCTTATAGATTCAGCTAGCATTTCAGGGTCAAAACTCATAGCGGAGACATTGAAAGCATTTCTATGTATTAATTTTGAAGGGTCTGCTTCCATAAGATTTATAATTGCATCTAATGCATCAGGCATATACATCATATCCATATAAGTACCCTTAGCTATAAAGCTTGTATATTTCTTGTTTTTTAAAGCTTCATAGTATATATGGACTGCATAGTCTGTCGTTCCTCCACCAGGGAGAGTTTCATAAGAAATAAGTCCCGGAAAGCGAACACCTCTCGTATCTACACCGAATCTTTTAAAATAATAGTCACACAACAATTCCCCAGCTACTTTAGTTACTCCGTACATGCTAGTAGGCCTTTGTATAGTGTCCTGAGGAGTTTTATCAGGAGGAGTAGAAGGGCCGAATGCTGCAATTGAAGAAGGTGTAAATACCATGCATCCTTTTTCTTTCGCTACTTCCAAAACATTGTACAGTCCATTCATATTTATCTGCCAACATTGGTCAGGATGTTTTTCTCCAACAGCAGAAAGAATTGCCGCAAGGTTAACTATGGCATCTATCTTATATTTATCCACAGCTTCCCCTAATGCATTAATATCATTAATATTAATAATTTCAAAGGGTCCTGATTCAATTAACTGTCTGTGTTCTTCCTTGATCCTTCTACCGCTTGCCACCACATTGTTTGTTCCGTATACTTCTCGCATTTTCACTGTTAATTCAGAGCCTATTTGACCTAATGCCCCGGTTATTAATACTTTTTTCATCGAATAACCTCTCTATTCCTATGAATTTTACTTATGCATAGCTGAACTTCTTTGATGTGATACCAATATTATACCAACGACCATTACAAACTTCAATACGCTCGTAAATTTAATTACCCTTCAGTTTGCGGTGGTCATTAATATATTTTCCCAATAAAAAAGCTGTAAAGTATCTATTTTCAATGTTGGCGGAGAGTGAGGGATTCGAACCCTCGATACGGTTCCCCGTATACCCGCTTTCCAGGCGAGCTCCTTCAACCTCTCGGACAACTCTCCCTATACTTTACAGCAAAATACATTATAACTGAAAACTTAGTCAATTGTCAATGGTATTTTTAGGTCTTTATTATTTTCGTGATTTTCCCATGAAGAATAAGGATATTGCACCTTGACCAGTGTGAGAACCTATTACGGGACCCATGAAATTTATTATTACCTCTTTTACATGAAGCTTTTCTTTAATCATATTTGCTAAGTATTGAGTATCTTCTAAGCTGTCAGCATGACTGATAAACACAGTATGTTCTTTAGGATCTAGGCACAGTTTTTCCATTTGGTCGAACAAGGCATGAATTGACTTTTTTCTTCCTCTTACGTTATAAGCTGGAATTAAATGTCCTTCATCGTTAACATGAAGAATGGGTTTAACGTTAAGGGCGCTTCCTAAGGTGGCAGTCATTGCATTTATTCTGCCTCCTCTTTTTAAATGATTTAAATCGTCTACTGTAAACCATTGACAAAGCTTTAATCTGTTGTCTATAATCCACTGGCTTACTTCTTCAATACTTTGACCTTGCTCCTTAAGTTTTGCAGCATAGTATACTAACAGTCCTTCACCCATGGAGGCTGCTAGTGTATCGGTGCATATAATTTTTGAATCAGGATATTTTTCTTTAAGTGTTTCTGCTGCAACTAATGATGAATTATAAGTACCACTTAAACCCGAGGAAAATCCAATATATAAAATATCCTTCCCTGATTTTAATATAGCTTCAAAACATTCTTCAAAAGTTTTAGAATTAACTAAGGCGGTTGTAGATCTTTCTCCATTTTTTATTCTTTGGTAAAATTTATGTATATCCATTTCTCTGTTATCAGGATAATCTAAATAGCTTTCATTTTCGAAACCAAAAGCCATGGGAATAACTGTAACTCCTAATTCGCTAACTATGTTCTGTGGAAGATCTGTAGTTGATTCCGTTACTATTACATAGTCCTTCATAATAACTTCCTTTCTGTATTAGTAGTTTATTAACATTATATTAACATATTGAAAATATCAATACAATACAAATTTCAAAGGATTGGCGAGCCCAATAGAAAATATTTAGTTTAAGTGTTTACTTTAAAATTTTATGGGTATTAATAATATTATACTTAAGAGTATATTTAAAAATAATATAGATAGATATACAGGAGGAATATATAATGAAAATAGCTATAATTTTAGGAAGTACAAGACCGGGTCGAATCGGTGAATCCGTTGCAAAATGGGTGTTTGATTTGGCTAAAGAAAGAAAAGATGCCCAATTTGAAATAGTTGATGTTTTAGATTACAACTTACCTCTCTACGATGAACCTTATCCAGCTATGATGCAAAATTATACAAAGGAACATACAAAGAAATGGTCGCAAAAAATAGCAGAATTTGACGGATATATATTCATAACTGCTGAGTATAATCACAGTGTTCCCGGAGCATTGAAAAATGCAATTGACTATTTAAATGTTGAATGGCAAAACAAATCCGCCGGTTTCGTAAGTTACGGAAGCGCCGGAGGGTCACGAGCAGTTGAACATTTAAGAGTTATTGCGGCAGAACTTCAAATGGCTGATGTAAGGAATCAAGTAATGTTGTCATTGTTCACTGATTTCGTGGATATGAGTGAATTTAAACCTGACCCTCGCCATATTGATGAAGTTCATGCTATGTTAGACCAAGTAATTGCATGGGGTAGTGCTTTGAAAGCTTTGAGAAAATAAGGAATCTCGAATGACACCGGCTTTTTAGCCGGTTTTTTTACCCTCCTTTCGTTTTCAGATATTTGCAATGCTTAATAAAAGCCAGGAACTTTACTATAATTAATTGTTCATAGATCAACTTTACTATTATTAATCATCATAATAATTAGATCAAGGAACTTTATTAGTATTATTACGTCATAATAAGAGAAAGAGGTGACAAGATGAGTAAAATTAAAAACTTTTTTAGCAATATAGCTAATAATATTAAAACAACCCTTATAAGATTTCCTATGACATTGTTCTTCTTGGCAATGTTAACAGCATTAATGTTTATTTTAATTGAAAATTTACCCACATTTGATGTAAATATTCTATCGCGACTTATGTTTGCAGGAATTTTCGGTGCTTTCTTATCAACAGCCGTGAAGTTTATGCTTGAAAGATTTGATGGTTTAAATAAATACAAATTTTTATTCTATATATTGACTATTGTTTTTACGGTAGGATATTATTTCTTCATGACTGATAGCAAAGTTACAAGTTATTCTCTAATACACTTAATGGTAATTTCCTTTGCCTTATTTGCGGCATACTTGTACTTGCCATCGGCTAAAGATTCAGTAAATTTCGGTAATGTGGCTCTAGCCCACTTTAAATCGGCTTTTACTTCTATCTTGTACGGCCTAGTTTTATACTTTGGTATTGCAGCAATACTAAGTGCTGTGGATATACTTCTTTATAAGATAGATTATAAATTATATGGACACGCAGCTAATATAATATTTATCTTCTTCACTCCTTTATATTATCTTTCACTCTTGCCTAAGTTTAATTCAAATAAGGAAGAAGATAGTAGCAAGAAAGAAATAGCTTATATATATCCTAAATTCTTAGATATTTTAGTTTCATATATAACTATTCCGCTGATTACTGTTTTTTCTGCAGTATTAGCAATATATTTCATTAAAATTTTGGCAACGGGAGTTTGGCCGGTAGGTCAAGTAGGACCAATGGTTTTAGGATATTCAGCTGCAGGATACTTTATTTATATTTTAAGTTCTAATTTGGAAAATAAATTTTCGATGCTTTTCAGAAAGTTTTTCCCTATAGTTCTTATACCATTAGTAGTGATGCAAATAGTATCTTCCTATATTCGTATAGATGCATACGGTATTACAGAATCCAGATACTATGTTCTCTTGTTTGGAATATTCTCAATAGTTTGTGCTTTAATGCTGATAATAAATAAAAAGAAAAATCCAAACACAATAGTTCTTTTATCTGCACTCTTTGCCCTAATATCCATTCTCCCACCCCTTGACGCTTTTACTATTTCTAAGAGAAGTCAGGAAGGTAGGTTAAGAGAAATACTAGAAGAAAACAATATGATAGTTAATAACCAAATTGTTCAAAAATCAGATATAATAAATGATGATAAATTTGAAATTACTAATATATCTAATTATTTGCACAGCATGGGTTATTTAGAGGAAATAGAGTGGTTTCCAGACTATGAAGAAAGTTATTACAGCAATTTTAAAAATATTTACGGATTTGAACAATATTACGAAAGATACTATCCTGATCCATTAGATAGAACTTATGTAAGTGCATATCTTGAAGATAATGAAGTAATAAATATTGATGGATATAGTCTATTTCTTAAAGTTAACATTCATAGCAAGACTGATTTATTAACTGAAATAAGCAGATTTACACTAAGAGACAAAACTTATAGCTTGCAGCAAAAGTTTGATGAGATTGGGAATTTAACAATTGTAGTTTCCGATACTAATGGTATTCTAATAGAAGTACCCACAAAAGAATTTGTCGATGAGTTATTTAAAAATGCAAATGACTTTAGATCCCAGTTTACTCAGGAAGATTTAACGATTGAAAAAGAAAATAATGAATTGAAAATAAAAATTATTATGAACAATATAAATATAGATAGATACGATCCTGAAAATATTAATATATACATGGAAGGCTTAGTATTCATAGATCTACCCTAAATACGGTACTTTTACTACAGTAGGAGACAGGACTTATGAGATGGAATTTTACTTTGATGTTGAAGACCACAAGAATAAAGGGGCATAAGCCCCTTTTCTTAATATCAAATTTTTAGTCTATAGCTACTACAGCACCTTCATACTTTTCAGTAATATATTCTTTAACTGTATGGCTTTTTAAAGCTTCAATTAATGCTTTAGTTTTTTCAGTTTCTTCATTCCCTGCTTTTACACCAATAATATTAGCATATGTTTGTGCTGCTTCAGAATCTTGTTCTTCCTTTGCCAATGCATCAGCTTCTACATTAAATCCTGCTTGAAGAGCATAATTTCCATTTAAAACAACGAAGTCTGTTTCATCAGCAACTCTTGGAACCTGTGCTGCTTCGAGTTCAATAATATCAACATTGTAGGGATTTTCAACTATATCTAATTTTGTTGCTGTCAGCCCTGCACCTTCTTTAATTGTTATTATACCGTTAGCTTCAAGTAATAAAAGTGCTCTTGCTTCATTAGTAGTATCATTTGGAACTGCTATTGTAGCCCCTTTAGAAATATTCGATAGGTCTTTATCTGTTCCTGTATAAATTCCTAATGGTTCAAAATGAATATCTGCTACTGATACCACATTAGTTCCATTTTCTTCATTAAAATTATCTAAGTAAGGCTTGTGTTGGAAGAAGTTTGCATCAATTTCTCCGGAATCAACTACCAAGTTAGGCTGTACGTAGTCTGTATATTCAATAACTTCTAATTCAAATCCTTTATCGGCCAAATCTTCTTTTACTTGTGCTAATATTTCAGCATGTGGTACAATTGAAGCTGCCACTGTTAATTTTGTAAGTTCTGTTTGTCCTGGGGTTTCTCCTGGTGTTTCTTGAGATGGTGCCGGTTCATTGTTTGTACATCCGAAAGCTGTAATAGCTAAGGCTAATACTAAAGTTAATAATAATATTCTTTTTATTTTATTCATTTCTTTCTCCTTTGATTTTATTATTTTATTATGAGTATTTACTATTTAAGTCAGATTACTCTCTTATCTGTTTTTCTTGCGATTTTCATTCCTATAGCTTGGATCAACTGTACCAAAACTACCATGAGGATTATAGTTATAAGCATAATTTCGCCCTCGTACCTGTAATAACCGTATCTTACGGCAATATCTCCAAGTCCTCCTCCTCCCGCAAATCCTGCCATGGCTGAATATCCTAATATTGTACCAATTGCAATTGTAGCTCCTACCATGAGAGATGTCCTTGCTTCAGGTATCAATACTTTGAAAATTATTGTGAAAAGCGATGCCCCCATACTTTGGGCTGCTTCAATCACTCCATGATCTACCTCCTGAAGGGAAGATTCGATCAATCTTGCTATAAATGGTGTTGCTGCAACCACCAAGGGAACTATTGTAGCTGTTGAGCCATAACTTTTGCCCACAATAAGCTTTGTTAAAGGCTGTATTGCTACCAATAGAATTAAAAATGGTACTGAACGACCTATATTTACAACAATATCTAAAATCCTATATAAAGATCCCATAGGATGTAAACCGTCTTCTCTTGTAACAACTAATGCAACCCCAAGGGGTAGGGCAAATATATAGGCAAAAAATGATGATACAAATGTCATATATAAGGTGTTAACTGTTTCTTCTGTCAGCATAGGCATATTTTCTTGAAAAAGACTTATTAAATCAGTTACCCACATAATCTATCAACTCCTCTACATTAACATTTTTGTTTCTTAAATAATTTATTATTTTATCTGCCTGTACTTCATTTTCAGGTAGCTGTAAAACCATGTGACCGTATGCTTTTCCTTTTATATCTTTCGTATCAGCATACAAGATATTAACCAAAGCTTTATTATCTAAAACCATGTTTGCTATAATGGGCTCAAATGATGATTTTCCATCAAATACAATACGAATACATCTTTTTCCCTTCATTTCTATTGGAGTATTTGAAGTAGTATTGCTGTGGTAAACAAGTCTTTTAGCTGCTTCTGTTTTTGGATTTGAAAAGACATCTTCAACACTGCCACTTTCTGCAAGCTTTCCATCATCAATAATTGCAACATAATCACATATTTCCTCAACAACTGACATTTCATGAGTAATAATAATTATGGTAATTCCAAATTGTTTATTTATATCTTTTAACAAGGCTAGTATTGAACGAGTTGTGGTAGGGTCAAGAGCACTAGTTGCTTCATCACAAAGTAAGAGTTGTGGATTGGTGGCTAATGCTCTTGCAATTGCAACTCTTTGTTTTTGACCTCCACTTAATTGAGATGGATAGGCTTTTTTCTTATCTATAAGACCTACAATTTCCAAAAGTTCTGCTGCTCTTTTTCTGCCTTCCTTTTTACTATAACCAGCAATTTCCAAGGGGAAACAAATATTATCCTCTACGTTTCTCTGCATCAAGAGATTAAATTGCTGAAAAATCATTCCTATATTTTGTCTTACATGTCTTAACTCACGGTCGTTTAATTTTGATAAATCCTTATCTCCTATAATTACTGTTCCTGATGTAGGTCTTTCCAAGAAATTTATACATCTGACCAGGGTACTTTTTCCTGCACCGCTCATACCTATAATTCCAAAAATGCTACCTTTGTCTATATTGAGATTTATCCCAGAAAGTGCAGTAACAGTATTATTTTGGCTTATAAATTCTTTCTGCAAATCTTTTATTTGTATAAATGGAGTCGTCTCCAATTCAGTCCCTCCTTTATTTAGCTGCAATATCCTTGACAACCTCACTTGCAATAATCAGTCCCGCAACGGAAGGCACGAAGGATACACTTCCCGGTATAGCCCGTCTGTGGGTACATTTTCTTACTGTTCCGGGAGGGCATACGCACTTGTTTTTACAGCTATCGCCTTCATCTAGGGGAGTTATTGGTTTTTCTTTTGAATATACAACTTTTAAACTTTTAATTCCTCTTTTCCTTAGTTGGTGGCGTAATACCTTTGCTAAAGGGTCTACGGAAGTTTTATAAATATCAGCCACCTCAAGTTCCGTAGGATTTAATTTGTTTCCTGCACCCATAGAACTTATAATAGCTATATTGTTTGCTTTAGCTCTCACAATTAATTCTATTTTGGCAGTTACCGTATCAACGGCGTCTACAACATAATCATACTTAGTCAAATCATATTCATCTGCATTTTCAGGCATATAGAAAACTTCATGGCTTTCGATTTTAGCCTTAGGGTTAATGTCCAATATTCTTTCTGCCATAACTTCAACCTTTTTCTTACCGATTGTTTTTCTTGTGGCAATTAATTGTCTATTTAAATTTGTAAGACATACTTTATCATCGTCAAACAGTGCAAAATTTCCTACCCCTGACCTAGCTAAAGCTTCTACGGTAAATGTACCTACTCCACCGATACCGAAAACAGCAACTGTAGAATTTTTTAATTTTTCCATGGCTTCTTTTCCTAAAAGAAGTTGCGTTCTTGAAAATTCGTTCAATCTATTATCCTTTCTTTATCTATTATGGCCTAGTCCCATTGGCAAAAATATCTACTCCCTTACCATCCTTTGCATACATCTATCCAGGTACTGCTTCCTGATGTTTCTTCTAATTCTTCTAGGGTAAGCTCTATGGCAGAGTTACTACTACCACAAGCAGGGAACATTGTTTTAAATCTTTTCATTGATTCATCTAAAAATACTTTCACACTTTCTGGTAGGGCGAAGGGACAAACTCCTCCAATGGCATGTCCCGTGTATTTTACGGTATCTTCAGCTTTTAACATCCTTGCTTTAAATCCAAAGTAATCTTTAAATTTCCGGTTATCTATTTTAGCATCTCCAGCTACTACTATGACCATGGCATCATCCTCATTATAAAAGGTTAAGGATTTTGCAATTCGTGCTTCTTCAGTTCCAAGGGCCTTTGCAGCTAATTCAACTGTAGCTGTAGATTCGTCCATTTCCAGAATTTTATTATCTTTGTTAAATTGTTTTAAATATTTTCTAACTTTTTCTATTGACATTTTTTCCTCCTGTTAATATGAAAAATAGGGTTCCAATTAATAAGCTCTATACTAATTTTAATAGTTATATAGCCATGAAAAAAACCTTCTACGAAGAGAAGGTGTATTTTTTTACCATCTCCTCATCTCCCAAAGTAAATACTTTGACGGAATTAGCACCTTTCAGAATACTGTAGGTTGCCGAGACATCACTGGGCCGTTCCCTCCGTCTCTCTTGATAAGAAGTTCTATTTAATTGTTAGTAGTTACTTTATACTATAGGAATAACTTTGTCAAGGTTAATTTTTTTATTTTATTAGTTTTGCTAAATTAATATATTCTTTAAGCTCTGAAAGTTTGGCTTTTGAAAGAGGAGGGAGTCCCTCCAATCTGTACTTTATATTTAAATTTTCATATTTAAATATACCTAAGGTATGGTAGGGTAGAAGTTCAACCTTTTGAACTAATTCATCAGGAAAACTTCTTACTTCCTCTTCAAAATATAGCATATCTTCTTTTGTATCATTTATTCCTGGTGTTACTACATGTTTTAGCCAAAGCTGTTTTTCATTTTTTATGACAGCTTCTTTAAATAATTTATAGTGGCTTATTTCATTGCCAGTTATTTTTTTGTATTTTTCTTTCTTTGGATGTTTTATATCTAAAATTACTAGGTCTGTAAATTTTAATATTTCATCGTAAGAGCCACTACCTACTCCCGATGTATCTATAACTGTATGGATCCCTTTTTGCTTACATAAGATAAGACATTCTAAAAGGAATTCCGGCTGCATTAGAGGCTCTCCTCCGGAAAAAGTTATACCACCATTGTGCTTAAAGTATGGTTTATATCTTTTAGCTTTTTCCACAAGATCTAGAGAATGAATAACTTGCCCACAAGTTGTCCAGGTATCCGGGTTATGACAGTAAATACATCTTAAATTACATCCTTGTAAAAACACTACCATTCTAAGACCGGGACCGTCTAAAGTACCTAAAGTTTCAATTGAATGAATATATCCTTCCGTCATATTTACATCCTATTATGAAAGGTTCTGCCAATTACGTCTAACTGTTGTTCCTTGGTCAAGCGGTTAAAGTTTACTGCATAGCCGGAAACCCTTATTGTTAGATTAGGGTATTTTTGTGGATTTTCCATAGCTTCATACAAGGTATCTCTATCCAGCACATTAACATTTATATGGTGACCACCCTGCATAAAGTATCCATCTAGTATATTAGATAAATTATCCCTTCTATGTCTTTGAAGTTTTCCTAATGTGTGAGGAACTACCGTAAATGTATTTGAAATCCCATCTTCACATATATCTTTATACTTGAGTTTGGCAACGGAGTTTAAAGATGCAAGTATTCCACTTTTATCTCTTCCGTTCATAGGATTTGCTCCTGGTGCAAAGGGTTCTCCTGATTTTCTACCATCAGGCGTTGCTCCTGTTTTCTTGCCGTAGACAACATTGGAAGTAATAGTTAGTACGGAAAGTGTATGTTTTGCCTTTCTATAAGTTTTATGTTTTTTTAATTCATTAGAGAAAAATTCCAATATTTCTTCTGCTATCTTATCAACCCGTTCATCATCGTTACCGAACATTGGAAATTCACCTTCAATTATAAAGTCTTCCGTAAGGCCGTCTCTATAAAGGGGTTTAACTTTAGCATATTTAATGGCACTTAAAGAATCTGCTACTATTGAAAGACCTGCCACTCCAAAGGCCATGAGTCTTCTTACATTGTAGTCGTGAAGTGCCATAAGTCCTGCTTCGTAAGCATATTTGTCATGCATATAATGGATTATGTTCATAGCGTTAACGTAAAGCTCTGCCACATATTCTAGTACCTTTTTATAATTTTCTAAAACCTCATTGTAATCTAGTATTTCAGAATCTATTTTATCTATCTTGTCTATAACTTTTTCTTTATTAATTTCATCTATGCCGCCATTTATTGCCATTAGGAGTGCCTTTGCTAAATTGCATCTTGCTCCAAAAAACTGCATATCTTTCCCTATTCTCATTGCAGATACACAACAGGCAATACCATAATCATCACCGTACAAAGGTCTCATTATATCGTCATTTTCATATTGAATGGCAGATGTTTCAATTGACAATTTACTACAATACTTTTTAAAAGCTTCTGGAAGGTTTTCTGACCATAGAACAGTCATATTAGGTTCCGGTGCAGATGACAAATTAGTCAATGTGTGTAAAAATCTAAAGGATGTCTTAGAAACTAAAGTTCTACCGTCTAATCCCATTCCCCCTAATGCTTCTGTAACCCAGTTAGGATCTCCGGCAAATAATTCATTATATTCGGGAGTTCTTAAATGACGAACCATTCTTAATTTTAAAACGAACTGATCTATTATTTCTTGGGCTTCCTTTTCCGTCAATATACCCCTTTGTAAATCTCGCTCTATATAAACATCTATAAATGTACTAGTCCTACCTAAAGACATGGCAGCACCGTTATTTTCCTTTACTCCTGCCAAGTATCCGAAATATATTGCCTGTACTGCTTCCAGAGCATTTGAAGAAGGTTTTGAAATATCTATTCCATATTTTGAAGCCATTGACTTCATTTCTTCTAAGGCCTTTATTTGCTCTTTTATTTCTTCCCTTGCTCGAATATTTTCTTCGTTCATAGGAAATTTAAAACTACTATATTCTTCTTCTTTCTTTTCAATTAAAAAATCTATACCGTATAAGGCTACTCTTCTGTAATCACCTATAATTCTACCCCTACCGTATGCATCCGGCAAACCTGTTAAAAGCCCTGCGCTTCTTGCAGATAGTATTTCAGGAGTATATACGTCAAATACACCTTGGTTGTGGGTTTTCCTATATTTTCGAAATTCATCGATTACAGCTGTATGGTTAAAACCGTAAGCTTTCAAAGATTGTTCTACCATTCTTATGCCACCGAAAGGATTCATAATTCTTTTTAAAGGTGCATCTGTTTGGAATCCCACTATTATCTCATCTTCTTTACTAAGGTATCCAGGATCAAAATTATCGATTCCTGAAATACGTTCAGCATCTACATCTAAAACTCCCTGCTCTAATTCTTCCGCCATAAGTTTAGATGCTTTTTCAAACAAATTTTTGGTTCTTTCTGTAGCTTCTGCTAGAAATTCTTCATCACCTTCATAAGGTTTGTAATTTTTTTGAATAAAGTCTCTTAGGTCAATATTTTCTGTCCAATTTCCTTTAATAAAATCTTTCCACTCTTTCATGTTTCCTCCCAAGTTTTTCTACCTGGGGGTACAAAAAAACGCCCAGGCATAGCCCAGGCGGTCGACTTTATATTTTATTCACACTCCCTTGTGGTTCTCCACTTCCGCCAGTCGTGTGACAAATGTATATTACAATATTTACAAGATATTGTCAATACTTTTATGCATTTTCTATAATGTAGTTTATTTGTTCTTCTACTTGTTTAATCATAAACTCTTCGGTTACTTTTTCTTCATAGAGTTTAGACATAGCCTTATCTATTTGATTTTTTGTGTTTTTTACAGTATCTAAAGTTTTGCGTATTTCAGATTGAACAGCCCAATCGAATATTAAGCTGTCGAAAAAATGATCTGAAAATGTTTCAAAAGTACCTACTGCAATCTCAGTTCCTGTCACCATTATTATATCAGATAATTCTTTTTTAAATTTATCTAACATTCTTTGTGCTTGTTCAGCATATTCTCTTGCATGGTCTATATTGTTATGCTCAGTAGTTTGTCTACCTTCATCAGAAACTCCCCATCCTTCAGCAGCTTCTAATTTCTTTATAGTTTTTTCAATAGCTATTAATGCTCTTTCACCAAAGTTAATTGCCTCGTCAATTTCAATTATATTTGCAGACATGTTTTCTTTTCTTTTTATAAGTTTCTTCAGTTCTTGACTAGTTTCTTTTTCCTCTATGTTAATTATTTCTAATTTTTTATTGATTAATTCTTCGTATTCGGCATCACAACCTTCAATTTCAGCAAGTTTATTAACTAATTTTTTAGATTCATTTACTAAGTAATTCATATTGTTTATACATTGGTCATATTTAAGTCTTGCTTTTAGAAGTTGATGTTTTTCCTTTTTTAATTTTTCTTCTTCTGAACCTAGTATAGTATAAAACAATGATCTTATATTCTTAGACTCTAATTTTAATATATCCTGATTTTCCCTCTCTAATTCTGCAGACAACTTGTTCAATGAAAGTTTTTCCTTTATAATATCCTGTTCCGTTTGTTTTAAAAGTAATTTCATTTTATTCTTTTTTTGGATACATTTCTTCATGTCGCTTATCTTTTCATTATATTGACTATGCATACATTGCTCCTGACGGTAATTCTTTATGTTAATTTTCATTGATTATATCATACAATGTATTTGGATTCAAACAGTTTTTGGCATTGGAAAATAGGAATACGTTCCTATTTATTTGCTTCCCTTATTTATAAAAATTAGGATTAACCTCTATAGTATCTATCATCCCTTTTTCTAAATATTACTCAAAAATCAGCTTATCCAAAAGTAGGTTTAGATATAAAATTAATTGAATATTAGTTTTTCATGCTGTATAATAAAATAAAAGGAGGCGTATGTTATGATTAGGAAAGATATGACTATCGGAGAAATACTTAGAACTAAAATAGAGGCTGCTGAGATATTAATGGCTCACGGAATGGGTTGCGTTGGCTGTCCAAGTGCTCAAGTAGAAACTTTAGAAGAAGCTGCTGCAGTACATGGAATGAAGTTAGAAAATTTATTAGACGCATTAAATAAGTAGTCTACACATGGAATCAACCACTAAAAACCGGCATTTCTGCCGGTTTTTTTATTTAAAAGCAACCTATAAAACAGCTGTCTTTGTTGCTTGCTTATATTATTTACATTATTTAAATTATTACTATGTAAGTTTTTTAATTAATTAGTTAATAATGTAAACAATAATAGTATGGGGACATTGGCTTAAGAATGTCCCCCAATAGCTTATAATATTTCGTCTAATTTGTTTTTATTAAACCCTACAACTACCTCATCATCTATGAAAATTACAGGTACTCCCATGTAACCCATAGAAATCAATTCTTTTTTTGCTTCCTGATCTGTGGAAATATTCTTTTCAGTATATTCATATCCTTTTTCTTCAAAGTATTCTTTTGCTGCAGTACAATTTGGACAAGTGTCACTTGAGTATATTTTTATATTGCGCATTTTATCCTCCTGTTAATAGATTTCCCTATTTATTCTTTTAATTTTTATTAATTTTACCATATTTCCTTTATTAATACCATAAATACTTGTTTTTAATTTTCACAAAATTCATTCTTAAGAATAATATACATTATATCAGTTCAGAAAGGAATGAAGTAAATCAAAGAATGCACCATCTACATAGAAGTACCCGATAAACTGCTAAAAGGTGCAGGTATGCCTAATTCGCAATTTATTCCATCTAATATTTACCAACTAAAAATTATATTAAAAAATCATAGCAACAGCTCAAAATTGTGCTCCTTTAGCGCTACATTGGGAAATGGAATTCGCTATTTAGGAAATTTAAAACATAAGGGTCCCGACATGATGCTGCTGGAAAATGTAAAAGTTGTAGAACCTAATAAATCATTATCAAATAACAATGTAATTATTTTTGCTAACAATTTTTTACTATCCCCTAATTCAACCAACATAGTATACTTTGATGGGGCCCTCTGCGACAAGTATACAGTTAATAGTATCGAAAATTCTGGGGACAAAATCCCCCATAGAAGCAAAATAAACTTTTATAGTCACCTACTAAATGAAGAATATATTGACTCCCACTTGGTTTCATCAATGGCAATGGATTTTGATATGTGGGTAGAATCTACAGATGAAAAAGCTAATCCCGGCGACATAACGAAGTATTATGTATACTTAAGCACAGGGCAATACGATCTTGGGAGAAAAGTTTATTTAAGAAGTATACTTAGCACAGGTCTTGAGTACATAGGAGATTCCTGTAATTTGGAACCTCAAAAAGTTTATGAACATAACAGTCAAACAGTGATAAAATGGGATATTGGAAGCCTACAGCCTTCAGAAACCAAAGCAATCGGATATAAAGTAAAAGTTAAAGACCATGTAAAGCCTGGAATTTTGGAAAACAAGCTAAATTCTAACTGTGTAAACAACTCTACATACACCCAATGTCCCGTTAGCTGCCAGCATCAGTTAGAGATTGGGGAAATTTCAGAATGAAACTTCCCCCCTTACTTACTTTATAACATTTGCTAGTTTTTCACCATCAATAAATCTTTGAATATTAGATATAACCATTTGGGCTATTCTCTGCTTATTATTCTTAACTATACCTGAAGCATGGGGAGTTATATAAACATTTTCCATATCCCATAGTTCATCATCCTCAGGAAGAGGCTCAACTTCAAACACATCCAAACCCGCATAGCTAATTTCATTGTTTTTTAATGCTTCCTTTAAATCTTTCTCATTTATTACACTTCCCCTTGCTATATTAATTATGGAAGCGCTTTCTTTCATTAGCTTAAGGTTGTCTTTATTTATCATGTGGTAAGTATCTTCATTTAAATCAACAGTAACGATTACATAATCACTGTTAGACATTAAGTATTCAAGTCCTCTTTTTCCTGATTGAATTTCATCGAAATATGCCATCATTGCTAAGGGAGTTCGTTTATATCCAATTATTTTTACACCGAAGCCCTGAAGTCTCTTGGCAATTTCTGTAGCAATAGAACCGGTACCAATAATCCCAACAGTTTGACCTTGAAATTCAATCCTCTTTTGGAAGGGCTCCCATTTATGCTCCCTTTGTTTTTTTAAGAAAGTCAATGCATTTGTATTGTGCATGAGTATTTTACATACAACATCCTCAGCTATAGGAACTGAGTAAATATCTCTTGCGTTACAAAAGGTTATATTTCTTCCTCTAATATAGTCCATATCTAAATTATCATAGCCTGCTCTAAAGGATTGTATCCATCTGAGATTAGGCAGCTTATCTAATTTTTCTGGTACAAATTCAGAAGGTTCCCCTATAAGAGCTTCTGCTTGAGGGCATTGGTCTATCTCCGTATAAAACTCTAGCTGAGGGAAAGCTTCCTTAGCAGCATCTAAATACCTTTTGTGAATAATTATTTTCATAATTCCTCCTTATATAAATAAAGGGCGCACGGCGCCCTATTTTACACTATACGATGCAGTAGGCTACAATTTTATAATCATCAGGAACTTGGTAGTCCTTTTTAGGTTTAGTAAAGTTCCATTTAATATTATATAAAGTGCTTTCAATAATTGCTTTAAAATACAACATTATTACCGCACTATCTATCTTTTCTTCATATTGGCTTACATAGGAATCTTTTTTTAGAGTTAAAACTACTGTACCATCATCTACAATGAATCTCCAAGGTTGACGATTTCTAGCTGAAGGAGCTAATCTTCCATATGTAAATCCTTCTAAAAGCCCAAAGTTCACTAATTCATCAGGATCTGCCTTTTCTCCCCATTTTTTCATAAAAACTATGTCCCTAATACCTAACCTTTCAGAAGTATTATCTTCTATAACTTTTACATCGGCCTTTGAAGGATTGTAGTCGGAAACATTTTCGTACAATACTTTGTTCTTATGGTCTACCTCATAGCCCATAGCTATAATTGCAGCTAATTTTTTATCTGAATCTATTTGAAGCTTTTTCTTTATTGCTTCTCCATCTTCAAAAGTTATCCAGCATGAACCGATTCCTAAACTCCAAGCTTTAAGTATTATATCCTGTGCTACATATCCTACATTTTCGATATAATAGTCTTTTTCCTCCGATAAAAATATTAAATAGTGAGGAGCTTTAATCATTTTGTTGTTATAGCCTGCAGAATCTTTAAGCTGCTCGTATACAGTATGGTTTTTCCTGATGACTTCTATTTCAATATTGTCCACAAGCCTTTGAGCCTGATCGTAATATTGTTTTAGTTCATCAAATAATTCCCTACTAACTTCTTTATCTTTGTAATCTCTTATGGACTTTATTTCTGAAATAATCTCTTTATACTTCATTGTAATCCCTCCATTCATCCCCATGCTTTATTCATACCCAATTTTTATGAAATTTAACATATAAATTAAAAAGCTATGACAATTCCTCCATCATCAGCATATACAGTACTTAATCCCGATGAATTAAATATTTTAATTTCTTTGAATGGATACTTGGCCCTTATTTGTTCTTTTAATTTTTCAGCCTTTTCACGACAATTTACATGTGTAATACCTAGTACGGTATTTTCAAAATCTACATTGTATTCATCAATCATATCTACTAACCGTGCAAAAGCTTTCTTTTTTCCTCTTACCTGTTCCTTTAAAACTATTCTACCTCCATCTTCACCCATAATGGGAACGATGTTTAAAACATTTGCTAGTATAGCTTTAAAATTTGTAATTCTACCGTTCTTAGCAAGGTTGTCTAAAGAATCTAATATAAATAAAGTTCTTAATTTAGATATATATTTTTCTGTATGCTCTACTATTTCATCAGGCTTAAAATTCTCTTCGATTAATTGTTTAACTTTGATTGCAATCAGTGTTTCTCCGGCAGCAGCAGTCTTAGAATCAAAAATATGTACGAAGGAATCTGGAAACTTCTCCTTAAATGTATCTACTGCAACCTTTGCACTGTTATAGGAACCGCTAAGCTGACTGGATATGGTTACAATGAAGTTGATAGTTTGATCTTTCAACTTATTGATGAAATCTTCCGGAGGGGCACAAGCTGTTTTTATTTGTGAACGGCTATTTTTCATTTTGCTAATGAGCTTAATTACATCCGTATTTTGGTCTATAATCTCTTCATCTTCAATCAAAATTCTAAAGGGGACCCTTTCAATATTTTCTGTATCTTCATTAAAGTCAACACAACTGTCTACTATTAAATTCGGTTTCATACTGTACACTCCTCTTTTTTTGATATAAATAATTATAGCAAATAGTTATAGCTTATACAATTTATTTTTAGCATTTAATTCAATTAACTGTTCTTTTTTATGTCTTCTCAACTTTTTTATCTGAGCTTCTCTTTTCATAGCGTCAGATTTATTGTCAAATTCTTCATAATATTTTAAAACTACAGGAGTTCTTCCTCTCGTGTACTTTGCTCCCTTTTTTTCATTATGAGTTTTTATTCTTTTTTCTAAATCTCTGGTATAACCTGTATACAAGCTTTTATCGCTACATTCTACGATATATATATAATGCATTTTTTCACCTTTTTTATAATAAAATCTGTGTAATTCAATCTCTAAGAAAAATAATGAAAATAATAAGCGAACATTTGCAGGACACGATTATAATTCTTAGCGAATGGAAGCTAAAAATCCGTTAAACAGCTTGCACTGTTTGAGCCATAGCGAGTTTGCAAGCTGTAGGATTTTTAGCTGGAATGAGCTTTAGAATTATTCGTGGCCGAAACCGAGAGCGGTTATTTTCATTATTTTGCCTACATTTTAATAATATCACAATTTTTGAAAAATAGCAGGTCTCTTATTTGAATAGCTAAGCTTTTACTCCTTCTCATTGACTTTTAGTTTTTAGTATATTAAAATTATTATAAAAACAGGAGGCTTGTATGAAAATAGGAATAATCGGTGCCATGGATATTGAAGTGGAAGAACTTATAAATTCCATGGAAAACATAAAGAAAGAAACTATAAGTAAAATTGATTTTTACCAAGGAAAGCTACAGGGAAAGGACCTTGTCGTAGCTAAATCCGGTGTGGGAAAAGTTCAAGCTGCTCTTTGTACCCAAACCATGATATTAAAATATGCGCCGGATACAATAATTAATACAGGTGTAGCAGGAAGTTTAAGTTCTGATTTAGATATTGCAGACTTGGTAATTTCAGATGGGGTAGTTCAGCACGACTTTGATGTTTCGGCTTTCGGAAAGCCCGTCGGCATGATTTCAGAAATAGATTTAATTAAAATTCCATGTAAGAAGGAATTGGTTGAAAAAATAGAGTACTCTGCTAAAATCTTAGAAGATACAAATGTTCTTGTTGGTACAATCGCCTCCGGTGATCAGTTTATCGCCTCTAAAGAAAAAAAAGACTATATCGTAGATAATTTTAATGCCTTATGTACTGAAATGGAAGGGGCAGCCATAGGTCATGTATGTTATATAAACGACGTGGATTTCTGTATAATAAGAGCAATGTCCGATAAAGCAGATGGCTCTGCTCACATGGACTTTCCGTCATTTGTAGAAATTGCAGTAGATAAATCTATTAAACTTATAAATAATTTTTTAAGGAACTAATATATCTATGGCTTTATGTACGGAAGATATATTGGCAGGGGCATATCCCCCTGGATCTCCATCCGTATCAATTAATAATTCCTTTTCAGGAATTATTTTTATTTTTTCTCCTTGGAAGTAATGAACCTTTGGATGAGTTATATGCTGACCGTTAAATACTTTAGTGAAAATTTGAAATAAGTCAGCATTAGTTGTTTTTTCGAAGATAACTATATCTAGCAAACCATCATCTAATTTAGCATTCGGACATAAATACCTAAATCCTCCGGCTCCTGAAGAATTTATAACTAAGAAAAGCAAGGTATTGTAGCTATATTCAACTCCATCTATTGTATAATCGATAAGTTGAGATAATTCTAATTCTTCAGGCACCTGGACAGCTGCCTGATAATAGTAGGCGTACTTACCTAGTATTGTTTTTGCATCTATTGTAACTCTATGTGGAATGGTTGTAAACGCCCCTCCCCCTACTACATTAACGAAGTAGTCATCATTTACTTTTCCCACATCTATAGTTCTAAAATTATTTTTAAGAATAAGGGATGCAAAGTTATCCTGAGACTTTGGCAACTTTAACTGTTCTGCAAAGTCGTTAATTGTTCCTGCAGGCATTATTGCCAACTTAGGCCTTTGAGGACACTTCATCATTCCATTAACTACTTCATGTACCGTACCGTCACCGCCACATGCAATAATCATATCATAACCACTTCTACATCCTCTTATAGCAGCCTCTTCACCATCACCTTTTTTCTTAGTGGCATAGAATGAAAATTCTATATTTTCGATGCTCATTACTGTTTCTGCAGCGTTAAAAATTTTATATCCTGCTAATTCCTTCCCTGAAGAAGGATTATATATTACTAAATATCTTTTCATAGAATCTCCTAGATTGATTATTAATAAGATTATATCATATTAATAATAATTTACAACATTATAGTAATGGAGCCAAAAGTCTGCAAATAGATTCTTTAAACCTTATTATTATTCCCCTTTCTAAATATAACTCTCTAGTTAAGACTGCGGAATACTTCAAATCCTCCATAAATATATTATGGAGCGTTATCGAAGTTTCAGTATCATAAATTATGGCGTTACATTCAAAATTTAGCCTAAAGCTTCTCACATCGAAATTAGCTGTACCTACCGAAGCAATAGTACCGTCAATTACTAAGGTCTTAGCATGTAAAAACCCGTATTCATAAGTGTATACTTTCACTCCATATCGTAAAAGTCCTCCACAATACCAGTAAGTTGCCCAATAAACAAATGGATGATCTGGCTTACAGGGTATCATAATCCTTACATCGACTCCGGACATGGCAGCAATTTTTAAAGCTTCAAATACAGATGAATCAGGAACGAAGTAAGGGGTTTGTATTAAAATACTTTTTTTAGCTAAATTGATCATTTTTACATAATTACTTTTAATTTCTTCTTCCAATTTATCAGGACCACTGCTTATTATTTGCATACCTACTTTTCCTTCCATACGGTTATCGGGAAAATATTTAGGTAAAAATAATATTTCTTCTTTAGAAGCATGACTCCAATCTAAGAAAAAACGATTCTGTAAATCGATGGCTGCATCTCCTTTGATTTTAATGTGGGTATCTCTCCAATAGCCAATTTTTTTATTTAATCCTAAGTATTCATCACCTACATTAAAGCCTCCTACATAGCCGGTTATTCCATCTATAACTACTAATTTTCTGTGATTTCTGTAGTTGATTTTAAAGTTAATAGGAAGATTACTGTCAAAAAAAACAGCTACCTTCACCCCGGCTTTTCTTAAATTTTCAATTTGCTCCTTTTTTATTTGTCTACCTCCTACAGAATCAAATAAAAGTCTTACTTCTATACCTTCGGTAGCTTTCTTGGACAGTAGGTCTAATAGTTTTTTTCCTAAATCATCATCTCTAATAATATAGTACTCTATATGTACATGGTTTGTAGCTTCTTCAATAGACTTAAACAAATCTGCAAATTTTTTCTCTCCGTCAGTGAAAATAGTTACTTGGTTATTTTGTGTATAGGAAAAACCGTGGTAAAATAAGTTCATTTTTATTAGATCTTTGTAATTTTCAATATTTTTATCGTTAAATACTACAGAACCTGAATTAAACAATTCTCTTTGAACTCTTAAATAGTCGCCGAAAGATTTTCTTGCATGAATTTTCATAATAAAAAGTTGTTTTCGGCTGAAATTTTGTGATAACAATAAATACAGAAAAAATCCAATTCCGGGAAATACAAATAACACCAAAATCCATGCCAATGTAGCTGTAGGATCTTTTCTTTCTAAAAATAGAATTACCATAGCCATACAAATATTTATTATATATATTAAAGAAATAGAGTTAAATACTTCGTTCATATAATCCTCCAGTATATATTACCCATATTGAAAGTTTAAAAAACATATGGTAGTATATATTATTACCATTAAAGGCAGGATGTTATGAATAAACCATCAAAATACTGGATTTTAGTAGGAACTTTTTTTACCTCTGTTTCTTCCATAATAATAAGATTGTCTAATGCACCGGCATTAGTTATTTCAGCTTACAGAATGCTTTTTACATCTATAATGCTTTTCTTTCCTGTTTACACAAATAATAAAGGGGAGTTAAAAAACATTAATAAAAGCAATTACATTCTATGTATAATAAGCGGAATATTCTTAGCCCTTCATTATGCATCTTGGATACAATCGCTAAAAATGACTACTATAGCCAACTCTACAGTATTAGTATCATCTAGTCCTATTTTTGTAGCAGCGGTAAATTATTTTCTGTTAAAAGAGAAAGTCAATAAAAGAATGATAGTAGGAATTATAATGTCCCTGTTAGGAACGGCCATAATTGCCATGGGTTCTTCCGGAGGAGAAGAAAGCAGTATGTTAATAGGAAATACTCTTGCATTTTTGGGAGCGATTTTCGTAGCAGGATATTTAGTAATCGGAGGAATAGTGCGAAAAGATGTAAGCGCAGGAGCCTATGTATTTGTAGTATATTCCGTCTCTGGAATAGTTTTGTTTGCTATGTGCTTTTTAACTAGCACTCCTGTATATCCTTATCCCCTTAGAGAATATATACTTTTTTTATCTCTGGGGTTTTTCAGTTCAATCTTAGGACATACAGTTTACAATTATTTAATTAAGTATTATTCTTCTACCTTAATTTCAGTATCTACTCTTAGTGAGCCTATTTTTGCAAGTGTATTCGCAATGATTTTATTTAAAGAAATACCTTCTGTATATACAGTTTTAGGAGGAATTATAATTATTTCAGGAATATACTATTATCTAATGACTCAGCATAATGTAAAACATGAGAAAAATTAACAGTAAAACCGGTACTTTCATACCGGTTTGTTTTATTGCTT